>JAVJQK010000139.1 GCA_040218145.1 Sandaracinaceae bacterium
GCGATTACATCCATTTCTTCTACAATCTCGAGCGGCGCCACTCGCTGCTGGATTACCTCAGCCCTGTCGAGTTCGAACTGAAGACCCAGGTCGCCGCGTCGGCGGCATAGTCAGACTGTCCACGAGACCGGGGGAACCTCAGTCACCGAAGCGGAAGCGGGCCCCCGCAGGCGGACAGCGATGCGGAAGCGAGTACGGAAGCACTTACGGAAGCGAGCCCCACCGAGAGCCGGCGGATACGCGCCGAGCTCACCGCGTCCCCCAAATCGCGTCTCCCCGCCGAAAACACTGATCGACAGCGTCGAAATCGGCGTGACGCGTTCAAAACACTGACAAACAGTGTTTCAAACGCGTCGCTCCGAAAAAGAGACAAACATTTTGCCATTCTGTCGATCTGCGCGCCGCAAACACTAATTGTTTGTCAAAATGTCGGTCCACCCACCGCCAAAGACTAACCATCAGTGTCTTCGGCGCGCCGTCCCGTTCCGAGCCCAGTCCACCCGTGATCGGCGCGCTGTAAGCCCTCGCCCGGCCACGCGTTGTCGCCTCATGCGCCGCTGGCTCGCCCTCTCCCTCTGCCTCTCCTTCTCAGCCCCCAGCGTGGCCGCCGCCGACGACGCCGAGGACACGCGCCGCGCGTGGGGCGCGTTCTTCGCCCAGACCGGGTTCGGGCTTGGCGCGCTCGGGGGCGCCGGCTTCGTGGCGCTCGAGGGAGAGGACGCGCTCCCCGCGGGGGTCCTGCTCAGCACGGTCTTCACCGCCAGCGGCTCCCTGCTGGGCCACGCGGCGCGTGAGGGCGGCTGGTCCCCCTCGCTGGGCTGGGCCCTGACCGGGCTCTACCCGGGCGCCGCGCTCGGGGTGGCCGCCGGCTCGATGGCCGCGCTGGATCAGAGCGCGGACCGAGCCCTGCACATCGGCGTTGGGCTCGGCATCGGCGCCGCGCTGGGCGCCCTCGGGCTCTGGCTCGACCACGCGCTCGGCGGCAACCCCAGCGCCGTGCTGCTGGGGCTGTGGTCGGGGTTCACGGCCGGCGGGCTGCCGGGGCTCGGGTTCATGCTCACCGCCGAGCGACCGGAGGGGCTCGTGGCGCCGCTCGCGGGCGCGCTGGTCGGGGCGCTCATGGGCGCGCTGCTGGGGGAGCTGCTCCGCTGACGCGCCGCGCTCAGAACATCCCGGTGACGTTGACCTGGAGCTGGAGGCGGACCTGCTCGTCGACGCGGAAATTCCGGCCGGGGAGGTCGAGCACGGGGCGGTGGTGCGGGTTGATGACACCGCGGCGGCAGGTGCCCACCCGCGGGTCGTCCGGGTCCTGCGCCTCGAAGTTCGGGTTGCAGGCGTCGGCGTAGGTGATGACGTAGGGCGCGACGTACCAGAGGTCCGCCTCGAGGGTGAAGCGCACGAAGCGCGCGGCCCGCATCTCGACGCCGAGGTGCGCGCCCATCTCCGCGTGGGGCGCCATGTCGGTCAGGCCGACGAAGGGGACCTGCCGGAGGTTCGCACCGCCGCCCGCCTCGCCCTCGAGGTTGGGCTGGGTCAGGTACCGGTTGTCCGAGGTGCCGAGCGCGTCGAAGAGCGGCGAGTAGCCGTGGCCCTCCGAGACGTACTTGCCCATCACGCGCACGTCGATGGCGAAGCGCTGGAACTGGGCCCGGTTCTCCCAGGGGATGATGGCCATGCCGCCCGTGAACTGGCCGATCATCGGCGGCCGCTCGTTGACGATCCCGTTGAGGCTGCCCGCGGGAAGGAAGAGGCGCTCGGCGTTGGCCGGCCACTCCACCTGGAAGAGCAGCCCCGCGAAGGGCTCGACGTAGCGGGTGCGCCAGCTCGAGCGGGTCTCGATGCGGAGCGCGTTGGTGCCGCGGGTCTCGCCCGCGTCGGTCCCGATGCCGCGCGTCCAGTCGCCGCCGGCCTCGCTCCACACCGCGCACTGCGCCGTGGCCCCGCCCCGGCACGCGGTCAGCGGGTCGCCGAGGTTGAAGCGGCCCTCGATCATGAGGATCCAGGTGGGCAGCTCCCGCTCGCGGTGGTGGTTGAAGATCGACCACGCGAGACCCGCCGCGACGTAGTCGAGGCCGGACCGGGTGGGCGACTGGAACGGCGCCGCGAAGATCGGCGGCTGCGGCACGCCCGGCATGAGATCGTCGATCCCATCCGGGCCGCTCCCCATGATGCAGTTGCCGTCGGAGTCGAGCGCGCAGTTGTCGACGAGCGGGCCTTCGAGGAGCGAGGCGCCGCCCGCGTGGGCGGTGAGCCGGCGCTCGTCGCTGAGGATCAGCGGGAGCCGGCCGTAGACCGCGAGGTCGCGGAAGATGCCGACGTCGAGGCCGAGGTCGAGGATGTTGCGCGTGTGGGTGTGGTGCGCGACGTCGACCCAGTTCTGGCTCGCGCGGTTGGGGTCGGACGCGCCGACGTTGCCCTCGCGCTGGATGTTCCCGTACGTGTACTCGTGCCGGTAGCCGACGGTGACGTTGATGTCGAAGGGGTCTTCGTCGTCGAACGCGTCCACCACGTCGGTGTAGGAGTGCGGCTCGTTCATCAGCCGCAGCTCACCGTCCTCCTGCGCCGCCGCGTCGAGCGTCACACCGAGACAAAGCAAGCCGAAGAAGCCCGCGAGGGCGTAGGGGACCCTGCGCATCGCCGGGAGAATACGCGCCGGCCGAAATTGCCGTCAAGCTACCGGAATCAGGTCCCGAGCAACCCGACCACCCGCTCGCGCCGCTGGGCGATGGGATCGTCGGCCGGGGCGCGGCCGGTCTCGACCAGCCGGAGGTGCAGCGCGCGGGTCCGCTCCCAGCGCGCGGTGGCCAGGCGCCGCAGCCGATAGAGCGCGCGCGAGTGCTCCACCAGGTCCCGCTGGAGCGAGCGGCCCTCGTCCATGTTCTTCTGCCGGACCGCCTCGCGGTGGCTCGTGGTCAGCTCGCGCCCGCGCCGGGTCTCGGCCTCGAGCCAGCTCAGCGCCTGGTCGAGCCGGCTCACCTCGTGCGCGAGATCGCGCTCCAGGCGCTCGGGCGGGGGCGGCTCGGGATCGGCCGTGGCCAGCGTCGCCGCCGCCTCGCGCGCCGCGCTCAGCCGGCTCGGCCCCTCGGTCGGCTCCGCGAGCCGGCCCGCGACGGCGACCGCGTGGCCCCCGCCCAGCTCGAGCGCGCGCAGCCGGCGGCGGTTGTCGGCCTCGCCGATGCTGATCGCGGCCATGCCGCCCAGCACCGTCACCCAGGCCGCGCCGCTGTCGAAGAGCGCCAGGTAGAGCTCCCCCGCGCCGCCGATCTCCGCCGTGACCGCCGCGCTCGAGATCCGGAGCGGCGGCCGCGGCGCGTTGCCGCTCGGGGGCTGCACGGCCCAGAGCGCGCCCGTGATCAGGAGCAGCTGCGCGCCGCCGTCGTCGGTGACGAGCGCGCGGGAGCCTCCGTCGAGCTCCACCCGCCCGCCGTCGCGGAGCTGCAGGACCGCGCGGCCGCCCTCGGGCACCACGATGGGCTTGTCGGGCTCCACGTCCATCTCGCCGTGGGTGGCCGCGCCGTCGATGGTGACCCCGCCCTCGGTGCGGAGCAGGCGGGCCGGCGGCGGATCGCCGTGCGGGTCGCCACGCTGGGTGTCGACGTCGTGGGTGTGGCGCCGCGTGGGCGCGGGGCGGGGATCGGGCGCGCCGCTCCCCTCGTCGTCGCCGCAGGCGACCAGCCCGAGCGAGAGCAACCCGAGCGCGAGCGAGACCGAGAGGGCGCGCATGGCTACTCGCTGTCGGCGAGGAGGGCGTCGGTGAGGTCCTCGCCCTTCTTGTCGGTCGCCTCGCCGAGCCGCGCGTTGGTGGTGCGCAGCCGCTCGGTGAGCACGCCGAGGAAGCTCCAGAGCAGCTTCACCGCGATCGCGTGGTCCTTGCGGATGATGTCGAAGAACTCGCGCCGGCGGATGACGAGCATCTTCGCCTTCTCGTCCGCGCTGACGCTCGCGCTGCGGGGCGCCTTGTCCACCAGCGCCATCTCGCCGAGGTGCTGGCCGGGGCCGAGCCGCACGAGGACCGCCTCGCCCGAGTGCACGCGCACCTGGCCGGTGAGCACGATGAACAGCTCGTCGCCCTCGTCGCCCTCCTCCACGATCACCTGGTCCGGGTCGTAGGTGCGGACCTCGGTGATGTTCAGCACCCGCACCAGCTCCTGGTAGGTCAGGTGCCGGAAGAGCGGCATCTTGTGGAGGACCTCGAGCTTGAGGTTGACCTCCCGGGCCAGCCGGTCGACGCCGCTCTCGGCGTCCGGGACCTTCACCACGATCGCGGTGATGTTGTCCTTGCCGCCGCGCTCGTTGGCGAGATCGATGAAGCGCTGCGAGAGCTGGTCTTCGGGCGTCTCGGCGAAGAGGCGCGACAGCTCCGCCTCCTCCAGGTAGCCGGTGAGCCCGTCCGACGCGAGCAGGAAGCGGTCGCCCTTGAGCACGTCGAAGTCGAGGGTGTCGACCTCGACCGACTCGTACACGCCGACCGCGCGGGTGACGGCGTTCTTGTACTGGAGCTTCTCGATCTGCTCGCGGCTGAGCCGGCCGCGCTTGAGCAGCTCGTTGATGAGGGAGTGGTCCTCGGTCAGCTGATGCACCGCGCTCTGGCGGTAGAGGTAGACGCGCGAGTCGCCGACGTGGGCGATGAAGCCGCGGCTGCCGATCAGCAGGAGCGCGTCGATGGTCGTGCCCATGCCGCGCTTGGACTCGTCCTCCTGGCCCTCGTTGTAGACGGCGGAGCAGGCCTGCTGCACCGCCGACTCGAGCAGCCGGAGGATGTCGTGGCGGCCGATGCCGCCGTGGCCCGCCTCGAACTCGTGGAGCATGTCGCGGCTCTGCGCGAGCACGTCTCGCACGGTGCGCGCCGCCACCTGGCTGGCCACCTCGCCCGCCGCGTGGCCGCCCATTCCGTCGGCGACGATGAAGAGGTTCAGCTTCTTGTCGACGAGGAAGCTGTCCTCGTTGTGATCGCGGACCCGGCCCACATCGGTGAGCGGCCAGAACGTGATCCGCTCCGCCGGCTCGGCGGCGCTCTCGGCCTGAGACATGGGGGAGAAATATCCCGCGGCGGCGCGCCCCGTCAACGCGCGCGAGCCCATTGAAGCCGAGGGCGGCGTTCCCTAAGATGCCGCCGCTTCGCCCCCCACCCCTCCGCGCGGCGTCCACTTTCGACCCCCGGGGGCGCAGCGCATGCTTTTGGCGCCGTCGCGGACCCCGGAGATCGATCGATGAAGCTGAGAATCGTCACCCTCGCGCTGGCGGGCGCGTTGCTGATGGTGGTCGGCTGCTCCGAGTCGCACGACACGATGCCCGACGCGGCGATCGTGTTCGACGCGGAGCTGCCTCCCCCCGACGCGGGCCCTCCCCCCTCGAACGTCGGAGACGCATGCCGCGGGCCGATGGACTGTGACCTCCCCGCGGAGGAGTGCCTCGAAGATCTCTTCGGGTTTCTGCCCTTCCCCGACGGCTACTGCAGCCTCTTCTGCGACACGGAAGCCGACTGTCCCGACGGCTCCGTGTGCATCAGCGCCGGCGGCGGCGGTGGGCAGTGCTTGCGATCCTGCGAGATCGGCGCCCCCGACCAGTGCCGGCCCGGCCAAGGCTGCGCGGACAGCATGCGCCTCCCGGCCGTCTGTCTGCCTGGCTGCGAGGACGACACGGACTGTGGGGACGGCGCGACCTGTGTGGTCGGAGGCGGCTTCACCGGCGCCGGCCAGTGCCTCGATCTCTCGGCCCCCCTCGGAGGGGCCTGCGCCAGCTCTGGCGACTGCGCCGAGGGGGCCTTCTGCGCCTCGGAGGACGAGTCTGGCTTCCCTGACGGCGCCTGCGTCGTCTTCGGTTGCGACGCCGACGCCGACACCGGCTGCCCGGACGACGCGCACTGCTTCCCGCAGCGCGGACCGGATCTCTGCATCGACGGCTGCGAGACCGACGGCGATTGCCGCGCGGGCTACGCTTGCACCTCGCCTGACGGCGCGCCCGATCGCAGCGTCTGCCTGCCGGCCTTCGACCCGGCCAACCTCGGTCAGGTCTGCTCCGGGGATCCCCCCCGCGGGGCGTGCACCGGCGGCGAGTGTCTGAGCGAGTTCCAGACTGGGTTCCCGGACTCCTACTGCGTCCAGGTGGGCTGCGATCCCGAGGCGACCGATCCCGGCTGCGAAGGCGACGGCGTCTGCGTGCTCGCCGCGGACGGCATGACCGGCCTCTGCCTCGACGGCTGCGTTGCCGACAGCGACTGCCGCGCCGGCTACGACTGCCGCCCGAGCGACAGCTCGGACCCGACGAGCGAGACCGCCTGCCTGCCCGGCTGCGACGACGCGAGCGTCTGCGGCAACGACGGCTTCGAGTGCAACCCGGGCACCGGGCTGTGCACCGAGCCCTTCCCGGAGGCGCGGCTCGGGGAGCCCTGCGCGAGCGGCGAGGACTGCCCTGGCGGTCGCTGCCTCGCCGAGGACGACGAGGGTTGGCCGAGCGGCACCTGCTCCTTCCCCGGTTGCCGGCTGAGCGGCACCGGCCCCGAGGCGATCTGCCCGAGCGGCGGCGTGTGCGTCGACGACGAGGCGGGCGATCCGGCGCTCGGCGTGTGTGTGGACGGCTGCACCGTCACCACCGACTGCCGGCCCGGCTACGCGTGCATCCCGAGCGACGAGACCGACCCGACGAGCGCGCTGGCGTGTCAGCCCGCGTGCACCGACGGCGACTGCGGCCCCGGCCGCACCTGCAGCGCCGCCACGGGTCTCTGCGAGTAGCGGCCGCCAAGCCGCCGAATGGAGCCCGGCCTCTCTTCGAGGGGTCGGGCTCTCACCGTCCGTCCACCCCCGCGCCATCGGCGACCGCGAGCTGGATGCCGGGATAGCCGGCCTGGCCGACCGAGAAGAGCACCTTGCGCAGCACGCGGAAGTCCGTGCTCCGGTCCGCCTGCACGATCACGCGCCCCGGGAACTCCTGCCCCGGGTGGAGCACGCGCCACGTGTCGCGCGCCACCTCGAGGTCGTGCACCAGGGGCCCGATGCGCGCGAGCCGCGCGTCGGCGCCGAGCGACGCCACGTCCGCCACCCGGCGCCCGTCCACGAGCACCCCGTGCCGGTCGACCGTGACCACCGGGGCCAGCTCGAGCGGCCCCCCGTGCTCGGCGTCCGGCAGGTCCGCCTGCGCGCTCAGCCCATCGGCCGAGAACGACATCAAGAGGAACACCAGCACCGTCAGCAGCAGATCGATGAACGGGATCAGCGCGACCTGCGCGTCGACCGACTTGCGCCCGCCCTTCTGCCCGTCGATGAACCGCAGCGGCACGTCACGCAGCAGCCGCGCGCCCGGAGAACGAATTGCCATCTCTCACCTCCGCGCCCTGCGACACGCGAGAGCGTCGGGAGTTCCTGAATCCTGCGGATGGGGGCCCAGAGGCGACTACGGGCGCGACCTCATGGGCGCCACCGCCGTCGATTCGCGCCGCAGGTCAGGGTAGGCATCCTCGGCCCATGTTCACTTCGGTCTCCGGCACTTCGAGGTGCACGCGCTCCTCGTCCAGCGTGAACGACGCCACCCCTCGAACCGTCGAATGCCAGTCCTCGTGAACGAACGCGAGCCCGGACTCGATATCCACTCGCTCCCCGTCACTACTCTCGAGCTCCCCCGTCATGCGGCCTACGCACTGCCCCCGGAAGAAGACTCCCGAGGCCGGCGTCGGGTCCGACATCGTTCTGTTGAGCAAGATCTCCAGGCAGCCGTGGGGGGTGTCGAACATGAACCGCGCATGACCCGCACCCCCCACTTCGCAGCCGGTGACCTCCGGTACGATCTCTCCGCCATCGCCGGCCGGGTAGGCGCCATGCGTGCTGCTGCAGGCCGCCAGCGCGAGCCCGAGGCAGGGCGCAACGAGGCTGACGATGGAGGTCGCCATCGACTCGCAGCCTGCCTCAGCCCCGGGCGCGGAGGCGGATCACGATGAGGAAGACGATGAAGCCGGCGGCCGCGAGGACGAGGGTCCAGCGGGCGCGGGTGCCGGGGGCGGAGACGCTGCAGAGCGGCTCGAAGAAGTTGCCCTGGACCGGGTCGACGCAGACCTCGCCGCCTTCGTTGTCGGCGTAGTCGACGTTGCCCACGCCATCGACCGCGGCCACCGTGACGCAGATGGGGCTCGTGGCCTGCTCGGGCGGGAGCGCGAAGGCCATGGGGATCTCGTCGGTGGCGAAGTTGCGCACGCGGTCGCGGAGCACCGGGCCGTCGATGCCCGTGCCGCGGGTCTGGAACAGGAGGTACTCGACCGAGCCCGGCGGGCCGAACTCGGTGGCGGGCGGGAAGAACACGCTGATGCGGTAGCTGCCCCGCGGCGCGTCGCAGCGCTCCTCGTCGACGATGGTGGAGGTGACGCTGTTGATCGTGCCCAGCTCCGCCGGCCCCGCGTCGTCGGAGGTGCCGGTGCAGAAGGTGAACTCGAGCGTGGCGTCGACGCCGCGCGCGATCCCGCGGTAGGCGGTGCCGGACTGCCAGTCCACGTCGGGCACGAAGATCAGCTCGTCGCCCAGGACCTGCACGCGGCCGGGCACGAACTCGCCCTCCCCGTCGACGCAGTCGAGCGTGCTGCACGAGGCGCCGCTGCTCGGGCACCGCAGCAGGGTGATCATCGTGGTCGGGTCACCGCCGGGGCCGCCGGGCCCGAAGTACCCGGGCGAGTAGCGAGCGCGCACGGGCGCGTCGAGCGAGACGCCATTGGCGTTGTCGGCCGGGAAGACCTCGACCGCCTGGCGCGCGACGGGCTCGCCGTCGCAGTCGAGCGCGCCTCCGTCCTGGGCCGCGGCCGGGGTCACCCCGAAGGAGGCCACCCCCAGGAGGGAGCAGCACGCGAGGACCACGGCGGCGCGCAGGCGGGTCACTCGGGGAGTATAGCCGCGGTGGAGAGGACCGCGAGCGCCGTGCTACACGTGAGGGCCGTGAGCACCGCCTTCTTCGACGGCATGGCGCTGGCCTCGACCGCCCAGGGCGACCGGGACGGCGGCGCCGCGCTCTCCGGGCTCGCGCGTCCGCTCGCGGAGCCGTTCGACGCGCGCATGCGCTCGCTCGCCGCCCTGGACCGCACGCAGCGGCGCCGTGAGGTCAAGCGCGTGGCCGCGAGCCGGCGCCAGGTCCCCGAGGACGCGGCCCTCCCCCCGCGCGCCCGCGCGCTGCTCGCGGCCGACGTCGACAAGCAGGTGGGACGGCGCTGGCTCGCCGAGAGCCCCGTGCGCCCAGGCTTCCGCGTGACGGCGTCGCTCAAGGCCACCCTGCGCCGCCTCGCCGCCTCCCCCGAGCCCGACGCGGCCCTCACCGAGCGCGGCGCCGCGGCGCGCCTGCAGACGCACCCTCACGCGGGCGCCCTGCGCCGCTTCGCGCTCGCGCTGGTCGCGCACGACACCACGCAGGTCGACCGCGCCGTCGGCGCGCTGCTGCTCGGATCCGAGCGTCACCTCGGAGGCGACGCCATCTCGCGGCCCTGGCGACGGATCGGGCGGGAGCTGGCCACCGCATGGGAGGCGCCATGGCGCGAGTGATTCGAGGCGACGGCGCGAAGGTGATCCCCGCCCAGGTCGTGGACGCGCACGCGGAGGCCGACCAGATCCTGGCCGACGCGCGCGCGCGGGCCGAGGCGATCGAGGCCGAGGCGCGCGACACGATCGAGGCGAGCGTGCGCGCGACCCTCGAGGCGGAGCTCGCGGCGGCGTGGCTCGAGGTCGAGGCGGCGCGCCAGGCCGCGCTCGAGGGCGCGCACGAGAGCGTCGCGGAGCTCGCGCTGGCGGTGGCCGGGCACCTCGTGCACGACGCGATCGAGGCCGAGCCGGAGCGGGTCCGCGCCCTGGTGGACGACGCGCTGTCGCGCGTGCGGCGGGCCCGGGCGGTGAAGGTCCGCGTGCACCCCGAGGACGCGCCCGCGCTGGGCGAGATCGACGCGGAGCTCGTCCCGGACGACACGCTCGGCCGCGGCGACTGCGTCGTGGAGAGCGACCTCGGCGAGATCGACGCGCGCCTCTCGGTCCGGCTCGAGGCCCTGCGACGGGCGCTCCGCTGAGCGCGGCCTATCCTTCCCGCGCGCGACCATGAGCGAGTTGGAGATCACCAAGCCCGAGGGCCAGTCCGAAGGCCAGTCCGAAGGCCAGTCAGCGCCGGCCAGCGCGCTGCTGGAGTGGCGCGTGCCGATCGCGCTCTTCGCCCTGACCCTCTGGTCGACCACCTGGATCGGCCAGCAGATGGTGACGGGCGAGGCCAACCCGACCCCCGCGCTCTGGGAGGGCTGGGTCTTCTCCGTGCCGCTGATGGCCATCCTGCTCGCGCACGAGATGGGCCACTACGTCGCTGGGCGCATGCACCGGGTCGAGATCTCGCCGCCCTACTTCATCCCCGCGCCCGTCTTCCTGCTCGGGACCCTCGGCGCGGTCATCCGCATGCGCGGCGCGATCAAGAGCCGCAACGCGCTGCTCGACATCGGCGCGGCGGGCCCGCTCGCCGGCATGGTCATCGCCGTGCCCGTGCTCGCCATCGGCATCCTCCAGTCGGCGATCACGCCGCTGCCGGAGACGATGCCCGAGACGATGTTCTTCGAGGGCCACAACCTCCTCTACGACTTCATGCTCCTCTTGCTCCACGGCGGGATCCCGGAGGGGCAAGACATCATGCTGAGCCCCACCGCCTTCGCGGGCTGGGCCGGCCTGCTCGTGACGCAGATCAACCTCATCCCGATCGCGCAGCTCGACGGGGGGCACGTCGCCTACGCGCTCTTCGGCGAGCGGCAGAATCGCTACTCCCGCATCGCGCACGCCGTCCTGCCGCTCGTCGGGATCGGCGTCAGCGCCTGGTACGTCTGGCAGGCGTGGTCCGCGGGCGAGCGCGGCGCGGAGCTCCACGGCGAGGCGATGGCGGGCGCGCAGTGGATCTTCTGGGCCATCGTGCTCGGCGTGCTCGTCCGGCTCTCGGGCGCGGATCACCCGCCGACCAACGACGAGCCGCTGACGCCCATGCGCCGGATGATCGCCGCGGGCACCCTGCTCCTCTTCGTGCTCCTGTTCATGCCGAGCTGGATGTACGTGCCCAACATGCAGCTCTGGTAGCGCGCGGCGCTCAGAGCCCGACGGCGCGGGGCGCCGGCAGATCGCGCACCGTCTCGGCGTGCGACGCGACGCCGCGGGCCGCGGCGGGCGCCTCGGGGCACCGGGCGAGGGCCTCCGCGATCGCGCCGAGCGTGGCGAGCCAGCGCTCGAGGGGCAGGCGTTCGAGGGGCAGGCGACGCAGGACCCGGCGGCCGCCGCGCGACTCCACCCGGGACAGCTCCGGGAGCGCGTCGGTCAGCGCCTTCTCCGCCGCGCTCTCGGCCCGGGTGACGACGACCAGGCAGAGCTCCGCGTCCCAGCCGCCCGCGTGCGGCAGCTGCGCGACGGCGAGGTCGAGCCGCAGGAGCCCGCGCGGGCGCCTGGGGAGCACCGTGCGCACCCGCGCGTCCTGCACCTCACCGCGCACGTCCACGTGCATGACCGGGCGCAGCGCCACTCCGTCCGGCAGAGCGCGGCGCTTGCCCACGAACGCGAGGAGCGCGCGCAGGGTCTCCGCCGGGCCGCGGGGGAACGAGAGCACGGTGCCGGTTCCGAGGAGCGGGAGCGGGAGCGCGGCCGCGAGGATCAGCGCGTCGAGCCCGACCGGCCAGTCGATCCACGCGCTCGAGACGGGCAGCGCGATCCAGAGGCAGGCGTGGAGCGCGCCGAGCGGCGTCGTGGCGTCGAGCGCGCCGCTCGGGGCGATGGCGCGGCGCCAGAAGGCGCGGCGGGACGCGGCGATCCAGCGCGCGTCGGCCGGGCGCCAGGCCCCGAGGCGCGACGGCGGCGGCGTAGGGCCGGGGCGGACCACCGCGAGCAGCACCGCGAAGGCGAGCGCGCCGAACGCGGGGAAGATCCCCAGCGTGGGGCCGAGCCAGCCCCCGAGCGCGCTCGCCGCCAGGAGCAGCGGGACGCGCACCCAGATGGGCATCGGGACGAGCGGCGGCGCGACGCTCCGGCTCCGTCGCGCGAGGATCCGCACCGTGAGCAGCTTCAACGTCCCCAGCAGCGCCACCAGCGCCGTCAGCGCGAACCAGAACGGCGCCGGGTCCGCCTCCGCGGCGGCGGCGCTCCGGGGCGGGGGCGGGGCCGGCAGGCTCGGCGGCCCGCGCAACGCCTCGTGCATCTGATCGGCCGGCACGTCGGCGGACACCGTCCACGCCGTCGTGCGCGGCAGGTGAGCGCGGCGCCAGCGCATCAGCACCTGTCCGTCGAGCGGCTCGACGCTCTCCTCGAGCTCGGCCCCCGAGTCGGACTCGGCGCGCGGCCCCATCTCGGAGCCCTCCGGGGCGAGCAGCTCGATCTGCACCCCGTCGAGCCCCGCGCTCCAGCCCGGCAGCGTCCACGAGACCCGGACCCGGTCCTCGCCCTCGAGCGGCTCGGTCCCGCGGTGCGCGAGCGAGGTCTGGTAGACGAAGCCGATGGTGACCGTGCCGCGGCGCGGCGAGCGACCCGGGAAGTCGATCTGCACGCGGCCGCCGTCGCGGAGGGTCAGCCGGGGCCGGTAGCGCGCGCCCCCTTCGTCCATGGCCCAGGGCTCCACGCCCTCTACGAGCGCGAGGTCCTCGTCGAGCCCGGCCAGCTCCAGCCCCTCGAGCCACCCGCCATGAATCCGCACGGACGCCTGGAGCGTGACCCGCGCCATCGCGTCGGGTCCGATCTCCACCTGCGCATGAACCGTCCGCACGGCCGCGTCCGTCCAGGCGTTCGCCGTCGCCGGAACCCACGCGGCCCACATCAGGAGCGCCCCGGCCATCATCCGCGGCATCCCGCCGAACCTACGGGGAAGACGCAGGAATCACCCAATTTCCTGCGGTCCCTCCTTGCCCTTGCCCTCGCCCGTGCCCGTGCCCGCGAGGGTTGGGCAGACGGAGCCCGATATCGGGGCCCATCCGTGGCTCATCGCTGGCCACCGCGCGCCGCCGAGTGGCCCGAGCTCGCTCTGCAGACGGCGCTCGGGCAGAGCGGCGGTCTTCGGATCGCGCCGCTGAATCGCGGGCACGGGCAGGGGCACGGGCAGGGGCAGGCGTACTGAAGAACGCGAGCGTTCTTCAGGCGCCTGCTACAGGGCGCGCAGGAGATCGCGCAGCTGCACCAGGCGGAGCTGCGACAGCGGCTGGCCCTCGAGCTCCGCCACCGCGGCGTCGACCGCGGGCAGCGCCTCGGCGCCGTAGATGGTGATCAGCGCGTTCGACGCCGCCTCGCCCACGCTGTCGCGGCTGGCGAGGTCGACGAGGTTGTCGAGCACGCGTCGGTCGCCGCGCGCGTCGGCGTCGACCTGGAAGGCGCGCTCGTAGCGGCGGATGCCCTCGGTGTACCAGCCCCGCTCGACGAAGAGGTGACCGAGCAGCAGCAGCGGGCGCGCGTCGTTCGGCATCGCCTGCGCGAGCGCGTAGAGGGGACGGATCTCCGTGCGGTCCTCGAAGGCGCGGCCCTCCTCCACCATGGCCAGGTACGGCCGGAGCGGCTCGGGCGGCGGCTCGGCCCAGGGATCGGGCACGGCCACGGCGGGCGTGGGCGGCGCGGGCGCAGGCGCCGGGGGCGGCGAGGCGGGGATCGGCGGCTCCCGGGTCAGCCACCAGGTGCCCACGCCGACCGCGGCGAGGAGCACGAGCGCCGAGACCCAACCGAGCGCTCCACGCGACTTGCGGCGCCGCACCGCCCGCTCGGGCTCGCCCGCGACCTGGGTGTCGGCGATGCTGACGTCGCCCTCGGGCACGAGCCACGCCGCGGGCGCGTCGATGGCGTCGAAGGCGGCGAGCATGTCCTTGCCGTTGACGTATCGGTCGCCGGGGTCCTTCGCCATCGCGACGTCGATCAGGTCGACCAGATCGTCGCGGAGGCGCAGCGCGGGCCGCGCCGAGGCGATGCGGGGGACCGGCGCCGAGAGGTGGGCGCGGAGCAGCTCCGCGCGAGTCTCGCCGAGGTACGGGCGGCGCCCCGCGAGGAGCTCGAACAGGAGCACGCCCGCCGAGTACACGTCCGAGCGCTCGTCCGCCGGCGCGCCCGCCGCCTGCTCCGGGCTCATGTAGGCCGGCGTGCCGAAGACGACGCCGCGCTTGGTAAGCGCCACCTCGGGATCCTCGGCGTCGTTCTCCTGCACCATGCGGGCGAGCCCGAAGTCGAGCAACTTGACGTGCTCGGTCCCATCGCTCATCCGGCTGAGGAAGACATTGGCCGGCTTGAGGTCACGGTGCGCGATGCCCTTGGCGTGGGCGAAGGCGAGGCCGCCGAGCATCTGCCGGAAGAGCGCGAGGGCGCGCTCCGGGTCGATCGCGTCGCCGCGCACGAGGTCGTCGAGGAGGCGCCCCTCGAGCAGCTCCATCACGAGGAAGGGGCGGTGGCCGTCGATGCCGTAGTCGGAGATCGACACGACGTTCGGGTGGGTCAGCGCGCTGAGCACCCGGGCCTCGCGCTCGAAGCGGGCGCGCAGCTCGCTCGACGACAGGAGATCGTCGTGGAGGACCTTGATCGCCACGGGGCGCTCGAGCGGCAGCTGCGCCGCGCGATACACCACGCCGATGCCGCCCGTGCCGATCTTCGCCTCGATCCGGTAGCGCTCGGCGAGCACGTCCCCCGGCGCGAGCTCGCGCAGCTCTCCCTCGCGGACGCCCCCCGTCTCGCTGCGCTGGCTCGATGTCATGGCGTCGGATTTATCCGCGGACCCGCCGAGGGTAGACGATCCCTCACCGGGCGCACCCCAACGCGTGCGTAGACTCCGGTTATTCGCAGGTCGGATCCGGGACGATGGCGTCGGTCATGCCGATCTCCATCGTGGTCGTGTCCAGCCAGCGGAAGAGCACCCGGAGCTCGCCCGCGCAGACGGCGGCGCCGTCCGAGACGTCGCCCGACGCCGGGAACGTGGCCGTGAACGCCTCCCCCGGCGCGACGCGCGCCTGGAACCCCGGCGGGGCCATGGGGGACAGCGTGGCCACCAACGCGTCGTCCGCGTAGAGCTCGATGCCCTGGGGCTGGAACATCCGCTCTCCCTCCGCGAAGGGGCCCACGCGGTAGGTGACGTCGAGCTCCACCGAGACGGTGTCGCCCATCGTCGAGACCCGCGCCGCGTCGATGTCGGCGTCGAGCCCCAGCTCGGTGTCCACGACGTCCGCGCACCCGTTCAGGCCCGCGCTCGAGAGGAGCGCGCAGGCGAACGCGGCGAGCGCCGCCCTCCCCCGTCGCCCCGGAGAGCGGGACATCACGGGGTCGCCAAGCGGAGCTCGAGCGGCCGCTTGATCGTGTCGACGTTCTTGAGCTCGCGCGCGACCTCGTCCTCGTCGAAGTCGAGCTCGTCGATCAGCGCCTCGTGCACCGCGTCGTAGAGCCAGGTGCTCGACTCCTCGTCGCGCGCGCACTGCCCCGCCGCGTGGCCCTGATGATTCAGGTTCGGCATGCCGTCCACGGCCGTGTCGAGGACCGCGAGCAGCTCACCGAGGTAGGCCCGCACCGCCTGCATCTGGCGCTCGAGCGGCTCCATCAGCTCCGGCGAGTCCTCCCGGTGCTGCGCCATCACCTCGGGCGCCGCCTTCTCCAGGCGTTCGAGCACCAGGCGCAGGACGATCACGTCGTCCACGTACGCCAGCATGCCCCGCATCCCCGGGATCGCGTTCTGGCCGGACAAGACGTGCAGGAGCGCACCAGCGGCGAGCGTCCGATGCTCGTCGGCCAGGTCGGGATCCTCCACGATGCGGAGAATTGCCTTCATGTCTTGCGGGAGGGACATGATCCCTTCCTGCATGACCGCTTCGAATTGATCCTTTGCCATGTTGAATCGACGGGCCGCGCCGCTGCCCCCGCGCGTGCCCGTCCTCGGAGGATGGCAAAAAGGAAACGCGGGGATCAATAGGCATCGGCACCCACCTGCGTTCCGTCCGAGAACGCGTCTCGCCAGAACGACGAAGCCCCCGCCTCCCGGAGGGGAAGCGAGGGCAACGTCTCGTTCGATGGATGTCAGCGCGGGATGAGATCGCGGCCGGCCGGGCAGGCCACCTCGACGCCGGTGGGGCCATCCTCGGTGCGGATGATCTTGAACTCCACGCGACGGTTGCGCTCCCACGCCTCCTGGTTGTGGCGCGGGTCGACGGGGCAGCGCTCGCCGTAGCCAGCGCTGCGCACGCGGTCACGGGTGACGCCGCGCTGCACGAGCGCCTCGACCACCGCCGCCGCGCGGTCACGGGTCAGGCGCACGTTGTACTCGTCGCTCGAGCGCTCGTCGGCGTGACCCTGCACCTCGATGAGCGTGATGTGGGGGTTTCCGACCAGCGTCGCGGCGACCGCGTCGATGATCGGGAACGAGCGCGCCTGGATCTCGGCGCTGTCCGTCTCGAAGTAGATCTTCTCGAGGATGACGATCGAGTTCTCCTCGATGATGACGCTGCCGGTGTCCGGGCAGCCGTCCTCGTCCTCGGTGCCGTTGTAGGTCTCCGGCTCGTTCGGGCAGGTGTCATCCACGTCGAGGATGCGGTCGGCGTCGTTGTCCGGGTCCGGGCAGCCGTCCTGGTCCTGGAACTCGTCGCGGTCCTCGGGATCGTTCGGGCAGAGGTCATCCGTGTCGAGGATGCCGTCGCTGTCGTTGTCCGGGTCCGGGCAGCCGTCCTCGTCCTGGAAGCCGTCCCGGTCCTCCGGGTCGTCGGGGCACTCGTCCTCGTTGTCGAGGATGCCGTCGCCGTCGCGGTCGCCTTCGTTGCCCTCGGGGCAGCCGTCCTCGTCCGCGTCGCCGTCGCGATCCTCGGGCACCATCGGGCACTCGTCGTCGACATCGAGGATGCCGTCGCGGTCGTTGTCCGGGTCGGGGCAGCCGTCCTCGTCGGCGAAGCCGTCGAAGTCCTCCGGCTCGTCGGGGCACTGGTCGACGTCGTCGCGCAGCCCGTCGCCGTCGCGGTCGCCGATGGAGGGCTCGAAGATGAAGCCGACCATGCCGCGGATGTCGGCCGCGGTCGCGCCGCCGGTCGGGATGCCCGCGCCGCCGCCGAACACGAGGTACGAGTTGCGCTCGACGAAGATCTTCAGGCCGAGGAGCGCCTCGAGGTTGAGCGCGCCCTCCTCGTAGAAGTCACTGTCGGTGTTGTACCCGGTCATGATGTAGTTGCCGTACAGCTCGGCAACGAGGTCGAGCGGCGCGTCGCCGAGGCGGAAGCTCGCGCCGAGACCGAAGGTGATCTGGTCGTCGTAGACGAAGTTCGAGCCCGGCTCGACCATCATCGGCATCGTCGCGTTCATGCCCATCGGCGAGGTCCGGCCGTTGACCGGGAACGCGGCGCCGTCACCGATGACCAGGCGGTAGCCGACGTCGAGGTTGAAGCGGATCTGCCGGATCGGCCGCCACTCACCGATGACGTGCGGCCAGAGCACGAAGTCCGGGTCGCCGGCGAACTGACCGGGCGAGCCGGTCGGGAGCTCCGCCTGCAGGATCGCGGCGAGACCGAAGCCGTCGTTCCGCTCGGCGCGGAGGAGGCGGATCTTCCCGTGGAGCGCGATGTTCCCGAAGCTCTGGTTGTCGAGACCGGCCGCGAAGCGGTCGTCGTCGTTGTAGATCCCGGGGACCGTCAGGTTGGGCCCCGCGCCGATCGAGATCGGGATCTGCGCGCCGACGATGAGGAGGTTGAAGAGGCCGAGGTTGAAGTGCAGCGTCCCCGTCAGCTGCGCGTCGACCAGCCGGCTCCGCCGCAGCTCATCCTCGCGCGACGCGAAGTCGGCGTCGCTCTCGTTGATGAAGCCCTGGAACGGCAGGATCCCGAAGCCGCCGTCGAGGACGAGGCCGAAGCTGATCCCGAGGTGGGGCAGGATGTCCGTGCCGTTGACGGAGAGATGCCCCTTCGAGTCCACCGCGGGACGGAAGAGGTGCAGGTCCATGCCGCCAGTGGTGAGCCGGCCTGCCATGTCCTGAGCGTGCACGGTGTCGGGTGCCGCGCCGATCGCGAGGACACCCAAGAGGGCGAGCAAGGGCAGCGAGAACGCTGCGCGTCCGAATCGGAACATCATTCTCCCCTAAAAATCTCGGCGAAATCGCCACGGATCTCGCGTGGCGCCGATTATCGCGCAGGGGGGTGCCCTGTCAACGGAATGGAGCGCGCCCCCTCACCTGGCCTCCCTCATCGGGGGCCCGGGGCAGTCCATACGCGCGGGGGGGGCCGTCAGACGAAGCGGGCGTGACTCGCGCTGATCGTCACCGAAACCAGAAGGTGAAGCCCCCGGTCGCGAAGCCGCCCGCTGGCAACAGGCACGAGGTCACGATGCAGTCGTCGGTCTCTCCCTGGACGACTCCTCGATGCTCGCCGCCCTCGCACGCGGGACCGTCCGTGCTCTCGAGGCGCAGCGCTCCCACCGTCCCGGCCAGCGCGTGCAGGCGGTCGTCGCTGTCTGCGGCGAGGAACCCATCGAAGAGGGCGGAGAGCGACCCCCGCTGCCAGTACGCGATCCCCGGACCGACGGGCAGGGTCTCGGACACGGTCGGCGGGGACATCGTCGCGTCGAGCACGGTGGCGGCCCCACCCGCGCCCAGCCCCGCGAAGACACAGATCTGCGAGTTGCACGCGCCGTTCCGCGTGTCGGCGCCCGAGGTCCCGAGCGCCAGCACGAGCCCGGGGTCGCCGTCGGGCAGCGACCAGTTCACGGAGAAGAACTCTCCCGGATCGGCGTCGGTGCCCACCACGCAGACCCGGGTGTCGGGGATGCACGCGACGCCGCCCATCCGTCCGCTCGCGACGATCGAGGCCGAGCGGCTGATCGTCCAGGTCCCGAACGAGTTCTTCTCGACGAGATCGACCCGCCCGCTCGAGCTGTTGGCCAGCACCATCGCCGTCACCGCGCCTCCCTCCGTCAGCAGCGCCGCCTGGACCACATTGGCGGCGTTGATGCCGTAGAGGCGCTGGACGAACGACCACGTGCCGTCCTGCCGATCGAAGTACGACGCCCCTCCCGCGCCCACCGCGACGAACGCCTCGAGCGTCGAGTCGTCCGGGTCCTCGAAGCCGATCACCGAGTAGATGCGCTCGCCCGGCATCGCGTCGCGCGCCTCGATGAGCGAGCCGTCCTGCATCGAGTGGAAGCGCACCTGCCCCGCGTCACCGCCCGAGCACAGCGTGCGTCGCCCGTCGAGCTGGCACGCGCCGAGGATCTCGGCCCCCTCGTCGAGCCCGGCCATCCACGCCGCGCACATGCCCGAGCCGCCGCCGTCGGACATGCCCCCGTCGGACGATCCCCCGTCCGGGGTCCCCGCGTCCTCACAGCTTCCGCGAAGAACGCAGCGCGCGCCGCAGCACTCCTCCTCCTCGATCGAGCCGCAGTCCGCGTCCGAGCGGCAAGGACACTCCGCGTCCGCCACGCACATGCCGACGAGCGGAGGCACCTGACAGCACACCTCACCGCTCAGCGCGCACTGGGTCGTGGACTCGCATGCCTGCGGCGGAGGGGAGCACTCGGCGGCCCGGCGGCACTCGCGCGCGGTCGTCGAGCCCGCACAGCAGACCGCGTCCACATCGACCCCGCTGCAGTGCTCGTCGCTGCTGCACGCGCACCCCGTGGTGCCCTCCGGCTGGCACTCCCCTTCGCAACAGAACTGCCCATCCGGGCACCCCTCGTCGCAAGCCCCCACATCGCACCCCGCCAGCGCCGCGAGACCCACGCTCAGAGAGAGCACGGCGGCCCGGCACGCGGCCGCGTAGGAGAGAGTCGTCCCGGAGCTCGAGGATTCGATGCGCATGAGAGACCCGTCGGAGCCGCGCCGGGTTCGATCACGACTGACGTGAGACAGCTCACACGCAGCCGTCTGCCCGAGATCGCGAGCCCCAGGACGCCGCGGTCCGCGCACCCGTTCCCGTTCCCGTTCCCGCTCCCGTTCCCGTTCCCGTTCCCGTTCCCGTTCCCGTTCCCGTTCCCGTTCCCGTTCCCGTTCCCGTTCCCGTTCCCGTTCCCCTTCCCGTTCCCGTTCCCGTTCCCGTTCCCGTTCCCCTTCCCGTTCCCGTTCCCGTTCCCGTTCCCGTTCCCGTTCCCGTTCCCCTTCCCGTTCCCGTTCCCCTTCCCGTTCCCGTTCCCGTTCCCGTTCCCGTTCCCGTTCCCGTTCCCGTTCCCCTTCCCGTTCCCGTTCCCGTTCCCGTTCCCGTTCCCGTTCCCCTTCCCGTTCCCCTTCCCGTTCCGGTTCCCGTTCCCGCTCCCGCTCCCGCTCCCGTGCCCGTGCCCGTGCCCGTTCCCGCGCCCGATCCCGATCCCGATCCCGCGTCCGCCTCCGCATCCGCGACCGAGTCCGCGACCGAGTCCGCGACCGAGTCCGCCTCCGCGACCGAGTCCGCTACCGAGTCCGCTACCGAGTCCGCCTCCGCGACCGAGTCCGCTACCGAGTCCGCCTCCGCGACCGAGTCCGAGTCCGCCTCCGCGACCGAGTCCGCGACCGAGTCCGCGACCGAGTCCGAGTCCGCTTCCCGCACCTCGGCGTCCACCGCTTCCGCCCCCGCGATCCGGAACACGCCAGCTGCGCGGCTGCATCCGCATTGGAGCGACCTGTCGCGCCCGATCCCGATCCCGATCCCGATCCCCGCGCCCGCTCCCGCTCCCGCGCCCGATCCCGCGCCCGCCTACGCATCCACCTCCGCGACCGAGTCCGCTACCGCGTCCGCGACCGAGTCCGCGGCCGCTGCCGGGTCCGCCTCCGCCTCCGCCTCCGCGACCGAGTCCGCGACCGAGTCCGCAACCGCGACCGCCTCCGCCAACGCCGGCGCTACGCCTCGCGCAACGACCGCGGCGCGAGCTCGCGGCGGTTTGAGGCGCACTACGAGTCAAGCAGTTCGTGGCCATCGTGGCCACCCAAGAGCAGGCATCACGACGTGCTCGCGCAGGCTCCCAGATCTCGCACGAACCCGACCTGGACCCGCCCGGAGGAGCGTCCGCGCGATCGACGGGAGCGAACTGCGCGCGAGCGCACGAGCACGGCGGCTCGGCGGCGAAGCCGCCGAACGCCGCGCGCAGGCGCGAGCCTGCGCCGAGCGAGCGCAAAGGGCCTGCGCGCAGCGCAGGCCCGGAGCGCGAGCGGGAAAACTCAATGCCGGGCGAGGATCTGCCGGTACGCCGCCGCGCGGGAGTGGCTCGGGAACCGCTGCACGAAGGTGCGCATGTGGTTCAGCGCCGCGTTCGTCTGGCCCCGCGCGCGGTAGGCCTCGATGAGCATCGCCATCGAGTTCGGCGTGCGCGCGCGGCCCTCGAGGAGCCGGATCACGCAGCCGTTGTCGCCGCTCATCGTGCACTGACGGGCCTGGTCTTCGACGTTCGCCGCCGCCCCGCCGCCGCCGCGAGTGGGCGTGGTCTCCTGGCTCCCGCCGCCCGCGCTGGTGGTGCCGCCGCCGCCGTTGCCGCCGGCGCCGCTCTCGGTCTGGCCGCCGCGCGAGGTGCCGCCTCGGCCGCCTCGACCGCCGCCGCCTCGGCCAGCGCGGCGGGTCCCGCCACGCGTGGGAGCCGTCGCGACCTGCTCGGGGGGCTCGGTCTGCTCGGCGTTGCCGCCGCGATCGCGCGCGTCGCGCTGGAGCTGGGTCGCGAGGCCGCGCTGCTCGTTCGTGATCCCGTGCATGTTCAGCACGAACTCGGCGAGCCGGAGCGCCTCGGAGGCGTTGTCGGCGAGGGCCTCCTGGCCTTCGCGGAGCTGCACGCCCGCGTAGCTGCGGACCGCCTGCCGCACCTGAGGGCGGTTCCTGAGCGGGCTGGTCTCCGGGAGGCTGTCGAACTGGAAGTAGGCCTCGGCCAGCTCCCCTTGCTCGAGGTGCCGCACGCCGCGGTTGAAGGTCTCTTCCTGCGACTGGACGGCCTGCGCCTGCGTCTGGCAGGCGCGCGCGGCCTCGTCGCCGGGGCGCTCCTCGAGCGCGATGCGCGCCTGGTCGAGGGCCCGGGAGATCTCGTTGGCGCCGAGCGCGTCGTTGCAGGCGTCGAGCGCCTCCTGGTAGCGGTCGACGGGCTGGCCGCTCAGCGTGTCCTCGGGGGAGACGTCGTTCAGGTCGGTGACCGTGGTCTCGTCGTCGCCGCCCCAGAACGCGACGACCACCGCGCCGATGACGGCGAGGATCACGATCGCGACGGCCACGAGCAGCGGGATCTTGTTGCCGCCGCTCGAGGGCTCGACCGTGACGGCGTCCATCTGGACGGTGCGGTCGGCGTCGAAGGCGTAGTGCTCACCGGCGGCGACGAAGCGGAAGCGGACCTGGCCGAGCTCCACCACGTCGCCCGCGCCGAGGAGCGCGTTCTGGACGTCCTGGGCGTTGACCCGGACCCCGTTCGCGCTCCCGAGATCGATGAGGCGGAGGCCGCCGTCGGGCTCCTTCTGGATCTCCGCGTGCTCGCGGGAGATGGAGCGGTGGTTGACCCAGATGTCGAGGTCTTCGGCGCGGCCGATCCGGACCCGGTCGGCGGTCAGCGCGAACTCGGCGCCGGGCGCGGGCGGCGTGATCATCACGAGGCGCGCGGGCGGGCCGGGCGAGGCGATCATCGCCGTGTCGGCGTTGGCCACGGCCGGGGAGACCTGCTCGGGGACCGTCGCGTCGGCGGCCTCGACCTGCAGCGCGAGCTGGTAGTCGCCGATGCCGATCTGGTCGCCGGGCTCGAGCTTCGTCTCGGCCCCGATCTTCTGACCGTTGAGCTTGACGCCGTTGTACGAGTGCAGGTCTTCGATGACGAAGCTGCCGTTGGCCTTGCGCACGCGCGCGTGCCGCCGCGACACGTTCCGCTCGGTCAGGCGAATCGTGTTGCCTTCCTTGCGGCCAATCGTGATTTCGTCTCGAACGAGGGGGACTACCGTCTGTTTCCCCTCATCGTCCGATATGACGAGCTTGAACATCCCACCTCGGCTCTGGTGAGCTTCGCACCTCGAAGCTCAGTGAGGATCAGTTCTACGGCAAGCAAGGATGGTACCCTCACCCCCCGAGTGTCAATCGTATCGACTCGGAGCTTCGGGAATCCTTGGGTTTGTCGACCCGCCTTCGACGACGGGCCGTCTCGCTGCGAGCCCGCCATGGACGACGGCCTCTCCGGGTGACACCTTGCAGCGGTGGGGTCGAAATTGCCAGTCACATCCGGAGGCCGGTGGCAGTTCTTCCTCGCGGCGGCCGTTTTCTGCGGGGCTTGTGACGATCGCGCCCCACCCCCGCCGCCGCTCCCGGACACGGGCGTGCGAGATCGCGCGGATGGCGCGGTGGTCGCCCCCGACGCCCAGGTGGCGCCCCCGGGGCGGAGCGACGCGGGCCCGCGGCTGCCGAACGCCGATCGGGAGATCGTGCTCCCCTACCTCGGCGACCCACAGGAAGAGGAGCTGGAGGTCGAGGGCGAGGTCGGCACCCTCGACGTGTTCTTCGACATCGACACCACGGGCAGCTTCGGCGGCGAGATCGACAACCTCCAGGCGCAGCTGCGCAGCGTGGTCCTCCCGGAGCTGCGCGCCCGCGTGTCGGACATCGCGTTCGGGGTCGGGCGCTTCGAGGACTTCCCGGTCGAGCCCTTCGGCACGGCGACCGATCGCCCGTTCCGGCTGCTGACGGCCATCACCACGCAGGAGAACCTCGTCACCAGCGCGGTCGCGTCGCTCGACCAGCCCCTCGGCAACGGCGCCGACATCCCGGAGTCCGGCGCGGAGGCGCTCTATCAGATCGCCACCGGGGAGGGCTTTCCCGGCCTCGTGCCGGAGCTGGCCGGCCCGGCGCCGGGGGGCGGCTCCCTCGGGGGCGCGGGCTTCCGGAGTGACGCGCTCCGGGTGGTCGTGCACGTGACCGACGCGCCCAGCCACACCCCCGCGGACTACGGCCGGGCGGTCTCCGGCGCGCACTCGCTCGACGAGGCCATCGAGGCGATGAACGCGCTCGGGATCCGAGGCCTCGGCATCTCGAGCGGCGAGGCGGCGAGGGGCGACCTCGAGCGCGTGGCGATCGGGACGGGCGCGGTCGCCGATCCAGAGGACGGGGTCTGTCGCACGGGCGTGGGCGGGACCTCGCGCGCGCCGGTGTCCGGGCGCTGCCCGCTGGTCTTCGACGTCAACCCGGACGGAACCGGGCTCGCCACCGTGGTGGTGGACGCGATCGCCGACCTGCTCGCCACCGTGCAGTACGAGGAGGTCTGGGGAGAGACGGACGACGCGCTCGGGTTCGTGCGTCACATCGAGGCGATCGACGCCGATCCCATGGCCGACGTGACCCTGGCCGATCTGCGCCCCACGGACGAGGTCGACGACACGTTCCAGGGGGTTCGCCCCGGCACGCGGCTCCGCTTCCGCGCCGTCCTGCGCAACGAGCTGATCCCGCCCGCCGACTACGACCAGTACTTCAACCTGACCCTCCGCGTGGTCGGCGACGGGGTGACCTTGCTGACCCGCACGCTCCGGGTGCTCGTGCCGCGAGGCCGCCTCGAGCGCGACGCGGGCGCCGCGGCCGACGCGGGCGCGATGGAGATGGACGCGGGCCCGAACGACGCGGGCGCTGCCGACGCGGGCGCAGACGGCGGCTGAGCGAATCGCGAGCGGCGCGGCGAATCAGCCGGCTCTCTTCGACCCGATGCCCCGCGTCCGCTATGACTCCGGCCCTCATGCCTGCAGACGACCTCCGACCGATCCTCGAGCTGCTCTGGATCTGGATCGCCGCGCCCCTCACGGCGCTCGCCGCGATCGTCTACACCGTCCGCCTCAAGGCGCCGCAGGTGATGAAGCTCGGCGAGGCCTTCCGCGCGATCCGAACGCACGACGAGGGGGCCGAGGGCAGCGTCCACCCCGCCACGTCCGCCGCCCTCTCGGCCGCCGCGACGTACGGCGCCGCGGGCGCGGTCGGCTCCGCCACCGCGGTCGCCCTCGGCGGCCCGGGCGCGGTCGCGTGGGTGTGGCTCTTCACTCTCCTGCTGATGCCGCTCCGCATGGGCGAGGCCGCGCTGGCCCGCACCGCGCCGCTCGGGCGCGCGGGAGACACGACGGGCTCGCTCGCCGGGCGCCTCATGAACGACGCCGCGGGAGGCCCCCGCGCCATCGGCTGGGCGATCTTCGTGCTCGTCCCGCTCGCGGCCTTCGCCTTCTACGGCGGCAGCCACGGCGAGGCGGTGACCGACGCCGCGGACCAGCTCCTGCCGGGCAGCGCGCTCACCCTCGGCCTCGTCGTCGCGGGCGTGGGCGGCGTCTTCGCGGTGCTGCCGCTGAAGCAGAGCGGCTCGATCCTCGGCTGGATCGCGGCCGTCGCCCTCATCGCCATGTTCGGGGCCGGCCTGGTCGCGTTCATGAGCGATCCCGGGCGCGGCTTCGGGAGCATCAGCCGCGCGTTCGTCGACGCGTTCGATGGCGCGCCCCGCATGGCCGCGTGGAGCGGCGCCCTCGCGGGCGAGATCGCGGTCGCCGCGATGCTGCATCTGCTGCCGCCCGTCGCGGCGGTCGGCGGCGTGGACGGCGCGCTGCACGCCGAGGCGCAGGCGGGCACGACCAAGCAGCAGGCGGCGGTCGCGCTGCTCGGTCCGCTCTTCTACGGCGTGGTCGTCACGGTGGTCGGGCTGAGCCTGGTCGCGACCGGCGCCTTCTCCCGCCCGATCGAGACCAGCCGCTCGCTGGACGAGGTGCGCTTCTACCGGAACGGCATGGGCCCCGAGACCTCGAGCCAGCGCGAAGAGGCCGACCGGGCCTACGAGGGCTTCATCCGGGTGATCGAAGGTGACACCGGCGTGGTCGAGTACGACGTCGGCACCGAGCGAGGGATCATCCGCGCGCCCCGCTACACGGAGGGCGGCGAGCCGGCCGACTTCGCGCTGCACGTCGACGACGGCTACGCGGACGATCTCCAGAAGCCGGGCCACCTCGGCGCGCTCGAGCGGCGCCCGATCGAGGAGCTGCGCGGGGTGACCCTGCACGGCCGGATGCTGCCCGCCGACGGGCACCTGCTCGCGGCCTCCATGACGGCGGGGGGCGGCTCGGTGACCTCTCGGGTCGCGCTCGCGGCGCTCCTGCTGCTCGCCGCGCTCGGCCTCGCCGCGTGGGGTCTGGGCGTCGCCCGCACCCTGTCCGCGCAGCTGCCGAAGAACACGGCGCGCTGGACGGCGCTCCTCCCCGCGGTGGGGCTCGCGCTCGCCGCCGCGGGCGTGGTGCCGAGCTTCGGGGACTACGGCTCCATGGTCGCCGGGCTGCTGGTCTCCGTCACCGCGATCGGGCTCATCGTCCGGGTCAAGGACGCAGCCCGGATCGCGGGATGAGGCGAGGCGGCCCTCTCCTCGCCCTCTCCCTGCTCCTCCTCGCGTGCTGTGATGGCGACGCCCCGGGCGACGCTGGCCCGCCGGACGACGCCCGCCTCCCGGCTGACGCGGCCCCTTACGACACAGGCCCGCCCCCGCCGACAGGCCCGCTGCGGCTCGCGACCTGGAACCTCGAGACCTTCCCCCGGGCGCCCGAGACCGTGGCCGAGGTGGCGCGCGTAGTGGAAGACGAGCGGCTCGATCTGGTCGCCGTCCAGGAGATCACCGACGTCGCCGCCTTCGACGCGCTCGAGGCCGCCCTTCCCGGCTGGGAGGCGATCGCCACCGACGACGACCGCTTCCTCCAGGTCGGGCTGCTGCTCCGGCGCGATCGCTTCGTCGTCGATCGCACCGACGTGCTCTTCACCACCGACGGCTACGTCTTCCCGCGGTCCGTGCTCTCCGCGCAGCTGACGGTGCGGCGGCCGGCCGGGCTGACGCCCATCGACTTCCGGGTGCTGGTGCTCCACCTCAAGGCGAGCATCGACGAGGAGAGCCGCATGCGGCGGCAGGCCGCGGTGAACCGGCTCGACATCCTCGTGCGCGGTCAGCTCGGCGACGACGCGCTCGAGCACGACATCGTCATCGCGGGCGACTGGAACGACGGCGTGACCGATCCCGCGGACGAGAACGTCTTCGGCGCCATGCTGGACGCGCCCGAGACCTACCGCTTCCTCACCGAGGAGCTCGAGGCGTCGGGCGAGGTCTCGTTCCTCCCCTTCCCCGTCTTCCTCGACCACGTGGCCGTGACCACCGACGCGCTGACCACCCTGGGCGCCCCGACCACCGAGGTCCGCCACCTCGAGCGCGCCGACGCCGACTACCGCGACACGCTGTCGGACCACCTGCCCGTGGTGGTCGAGTTCCCGCTGCCCTGAGTCGAGCGGGCGTCAGTAGGCGCGCGCGTAGACCTGCCGCGCGACGACGTCCGGCAGATCCTCGAACCAGCTCTCCCCCGAGATGAGGGTGACGTGCAGGTTCCGGAACGGCCCGGTGGGCCCGGGCGCGTAGCGCAGCAACACCACCCAGGGCGCGTCCTCGAGCGCGTCGAGCTTGCGGAGCAGCTGCGCTCCCTCCTCGGACTCGAGGATCTGGTCGATGACCATGAGCGCGGGGCGGTGATGGACGGCGATCTCGTAGGCCACGTCGAAGTCCTGCACGTGCACGCACTCGACGCCCCGCCCCTCCAGCTCGTCGGCGATGTGCGCGCCGACCGCAGGGTCGTCGTCCACCACCACGACCAGCTCGGTCGGCAGCGTGGGGGTCGGGCTCATGACCGAAGCAGGCTCCACGGAGTGTCCATTCCTCCTCGCGTCCTTTCGCGAGGACTCAATTCAGACACAACGTCGGCCGGGAGCCGGCCTTGACCCCCCGAGTCGACGCGGCCCCCATCGACTGCTAGCGTCCCGCGCCGCGCGCGGCGTGCCCCAGGTGCGCTCCAGCGACTCCAGTCGGGGTCGAGAGCGCCCTCAGGGGCGCGGGTGAGAGGGGCCAGTCGGTGGCCGTGGGATGGCTGCGCGGCAGGGATTCGAAGGAGACGGAGCGGATGGACGAGAGGGTCCTGGGAGTCATCGGCGGGAGCGGGCTCTACGCGATGGCGGAGCTCGAAGAGGTCGAGGAGCACGAGGTCGAGACGACCTACGGCGCGCCCTCGGACGCGATCGTGTCCGGTCGCATCGGCGCCACGCGTTTCCTGTTCCTGCCTCGGCATGGTCGGGGTCATCGCTTCGCACCCCACGAGATCAACTACCGCGCCAACGTCCTCGCGCTCAAGCAGCTCGGCGCAGAACAGATCGTCAGCGTCTCCGCGGTCGGCTCCATGAAGGAGAAGATCGCGCCCGGGGACGTGGTGCTGCCCGATCAGTTCGTCGACCGCACCCGGCACCGCCCGAACACCTTCTTCGAGGGCATCGGCGTCGTGGCCCACGTGGAGCTGGCCGACCCGGTCGACGCGGCGCTGCAGCAGGCGCTCTACAAGGCCGCGGTCGCCGTGGGCGCCAAGACGCACCGCGGCGGCAGCTACGTCTGCATCGAGGGCCCGCAGTTCTCGACCCGCGCGGAGTCCAACCTCTTCCGCAGCTGGGGCGTGGACGTCATCGGCATGACCAACCTCCCCGAGGCGCGGCTCGCGCGCGAGGCGGAGCTGCCCTACGCGACGGTCGCGATGGCGACCGACTACGACTGCTGGCATCAGTCCGAAGAGAGCGTGAGCGTGACCGCGGTCATCGCCGTGCTGCAGAAGAACGTGAAGATGGCCCAGGCCATCCTCCGCGAGGTGGCCGCCGCGCTGCCCGACCCGAGCGAGAGCCCCGCGCACCGCGCGATGGAGCACGCGATCATCACCGCGCCCGAGCGCGTCACCCCTGAAGCGAAGAACAAGCTCGCCCCCGTGTGCGGGCGTCTCTGGAAGTAAAGAGGAGCAAATCGAGATGTCGTCCATGCTCGTGGTGGGCTCGGTCGCCCGCGACACCATTCACAACAACCAGGGCACGCACCCGTACGTGCTCGGCGGCTCGGCCGTCTTCGCCGCGCTCGCTGGCGCCCACTTCGTCGAGCCCCGCGTGGTCGGCATCGTCGGCACCGACTTCCCCGACTCGGAGGTGAGCCTCCTGAAGTCGAAGGGCGTCGACGTCAGCGGCCTCGAGATCGTCGACGGCAAGACCTTCCACTGGGAGGGCCGCTACTCCGACGACCTGACGAGCCGCGAGTCGATCAAGACGGAGCTCAACGTCTTCGCGGACTTCCACCCGAAGATCCCCGAGAGCATGCGGGACACCCCGTACGTCATGCTCGGCAACATCCACCCCGACCTGCAGGTCGAGGTGCTCGAGCAGATGCGCGAGCCGAAGCTCGTCATCGCCGACACGATGAACTTCTGGATCGAGGGCACGCCCAACGAGCTCTCGCGCATGCTGAAGCGCATCGACGTGCTCGTGATCAACGAGGAGGAGGCCCGTCAGCTGACCGGGCTGCACAACATCGTGAAGGTGGCCAAGGAGCTGCTGACGATGGGTCCGCGCATCGCGGTCATCAAGCGCGGCGAGTACGGCGCGCTGCTCTTCGAGGGAGACTCGGTCTTCAGCGCGCCCGCCTTCCCGGTGGACAAGGTCCTCGACCCGACCGGCGCCGGCGACACCTTCGCGGGCGGCATGCTCGGCTTCATCGCCCAGCAGGACCGCGTCGATCAGAGCACCCTGCGCCGCGCGATCGTCTACGGATCGGCGCTCGCCTCCTACTGCGTGGAGGGCGTCTCGGTGAAGCGGCTCAACGAGGTGAGCCGCGAGGACGTCGAGGAGCGCTACCTGGCGTTCGCCCGCCTCGCGCACTTCGCGACCGACGACGAGCTGAAGCGGGCCTGACGGCTCTGGTACTGTTCCGCGCTGGCGGTGGGGATGCCGCCGAGGGAGAGGGATGTCGATGACGCGCTTTGTTTGCCTTGTCGCTTGTGTGTCCGCGATCGCGTTCGTGGGCTGTGACGATGGAACCGTCGACCCGGCCGACTCGGGGACCGGCGGCGGGGACGCCGGCATGGTGTGCCAGACCCCGCCGGACCTGCCGGAGGGTACGCGCCCGGATCCGAGCGCGGTGAGCTGCCCGACCGAGGCCACCCCCGCGCCCGACGAGCAGATGGGCAGCTGCTGCTGGCGCAACAGCAACGCCGGCCAGCTCGGCACGCCGGAGCTGCGCCTCAGCTACATCGACATCGTGGGCCCGGCCGGCTCGCCGCTCTCGAGCGGCACCGTGCGGCGCGTGCTCAACGAGGCGGTGCAGGAGGAGACCTTCAACTGGCTCATCCGCACCGAGGGCGCCGACGCGGACGGCGACGTCACCATCACCACCGGCTTCGGCCGCCGCACCGCCGACGGCACCTACGAGTTCTCGCAGGGCAGCGGCGGCGCCGAGGGCGACCCGGACGCGTGGTGCCCGGTGACCATCCCCGCCTCGCTGGCCGGGGAGACCGTCACCTCGAACCCGATCGACGGCTCCATCACCGTCCCGATCTTCGACGAGGCGGGCGTGGAGGTGCAGGTCGAGCTGACCCTGCGCAACGTGGCCATCGAGACGGCGACCTTCGGCGAGGATCGCAGCTGCGTCGGCTGGCAGGTCTCGCGCCCGTTCACGTACCACCCCGAGGGCCTGCTCACGGGCTACGTCGAGGTGGAGCCCTCGCGCACCGGCACCATCAACACGCCCGGCGTGATGACCACGGTCTGCTCCGCGCTCGCGGGCAGCCTCAGCCTCACCTACTGCGAGGACACGCCGCAGGCGGAGTGGGCCATCAAGCCCGACGCGCTCTGCGACGCCAGCGGCTGCCAGGCCAACACGGCCTGCGGCGACGACGTCTGCGACCCGGCCACCGAGTGCAACGCCTGGCGCTTCGTCGCGCACTTCGCGGCGAACGGCGTCGACATCACCAACGACGCCTGCCCGTAGGCGCCGCCTTTCTCGCGCGGCCACGCAACCTCGGCGCGCGTCCCCCGATGACGGTGTACTCTCTGAGCGCACCGAAAGGGGACGTGCACCATGCGTTGGCTGATCTTGACCTCGACCCTCCTCGTCTTCGCCTGTGACGGCGAGGCGCCGGCTCCCGACGCCGGCCCTCGCGACGCCCAGGTCGTGATGGACTCCGGCCCGGCCGAGCCCTGCACCGCGGACCGCGAGTGCGACGACGACCTGTTCTGCACCGTGCACCGCTGCCTCCCCGGGAACCCGGCCGGCGACGCGCGCGGCTGCGTCATGGTCGACGACCCCTGCGCGCCCGGCGAGGTCTGCGACGAGGCGATGGACCGCTGCGCCACGGAGACGTGCGGCCCCGACCCGGACGCGGACGGCGACGGCGTGGACTCGATCGCGTGCGGCGGCATCGACTGCGACGACGACGACGAGTTTCGGTTCCCGGGCAACGCCGAGGTCTGCGACGCCATGGGGCACGACGAGGACTGCACCGACGAGACCGTCGCCGGCGCCACCGACGGGGATCTCGACGAAGACGGCTTCACCAGCGCGCTCTGCTGCAACGGCGCCAACTGCGGCGACGACTGCGACGACGACGACCGCTCCGTCTTCCCCGGCGCCCGCGAGCTCTGCAACGGCCGCGACGACGACTGCGACGGGATGACCGACGAGGAGCCCCCCGGCGCCGACCCGCTCTGCCCCGGCGGCACATGCAGCGCGGGTCGCTGCGATCTTCGCCTCTGGGAACGCACTTTCGGCGGCGCCGGGGGAGACCTCACGAGCGCGGTCACCATGGACCGCTTGGGCCGGGTCTATGTCGCGGGCTGGTTCCAAGGCACCGCCACCTTCGGTGGCCCTCCCCTCGTGTCCGCGTCCCCTGACAACCCGGACGCATTCGTGGTCGCATTCGGCGCCGACGGCTCATACCGGTGGGCGCGTCGATACGGCGGAGTAGCGGCCGACGTCGCAACGGACATCTCTTACGATCCCATCGCGGACCAGATCTACGTAGCCGTGGCCAGCTACGGCGACGCCGACTACGGCATGGGCGTCCGTCCGGGGCCCACATCCGCGATACTCGCCCTCGGTTCGGACGGATCCTACCTGTGGGATCGGACGTTGCCGGACTACCCATTCGTGGCGCTGGACGGCCACGATGGGGTCGTCTTCAACACGCTCCTTCACAGCGGGCGCGCGCACGACTTCGGAGGTGGCGTTCGGACGCCCCGCGGAGAGGATTTGATCGTGGTCCGGCTCCGCTCCGACGGCTCCTACCTCTGGGATGTCCACGTCCGCGCGCCGACGGGGGGTCAGGTACGCCCGGCCCGGATCTCGCTAAGCGCGGACGGATCCGTATCCGTGGCCGGGGACTTCCGCGGCGGCGCCGTCGACTTCGGCGATGGTCCACGAACTAACCAGGGAGCAAACGACATCTTCGCGCTACGACTCAGCGCCTCCGGATCTCACGTTTGGGACTACACGGCTGGTGGCGCTGGCGTCGATTCTGCGAGCGCGCTCAGGCTCGCGCGGGACGGGGGCGCCTTTCTCGTTGGGTCGTTCGAAGGCACCGTCGACTTCGGCCTCGGGCCGGAGCTCGCGCCCGCCCCGACCAGCGCGTTCCTTCTATCGCTGGGCCCCGCTGGAAGTGCGCTCGGCGCACGCTCCTGGGGCGGCAGCGGACGCTTGAACGCAGCCAGCAGCGTGGCCCAGGATTCGAGCGGCAACGTTCACGTGGTCGGCAGCTTCGCCGGAGCCGTCAACTTTGGGGGCGGCAACCGCATGGCCCCTGCGGACGGAGCTGGCTTTCACGCGGTCTTCGACTCGGCTCTGAATCACCGATCCGATCGCATGTACAGCTTCGCTGGAGCAGACACCGGCGCACCGTGCCCCGATGCGACTTGCGAGGTGCGTGTCGTCGACCTCGTGGTCGGCGCAGCTGACAGCACCGCTCTCGCTGGCTACTTCGAAGCGAACGTCGACCTGGGTGGTGGAACGCGCTTCGCCACGGGGGGCGCCGACGGCTTCATCGTGCGCCTGGGCCGCTGACCAGAAAGCAGGGTGCAAGGAGAGCCCGTCGTTGAAACAGGTTCAACCACCGCTGTATGCTCGTCCAGACGTGTTCGACCGATGCGCAGCCCTGCGCGCGGCGAGCCTTCTGGAGGTCAGGGGATGGACCGCTTCGACGTATCTAGCTTTTATCGCTCCACGCTGATCGCGGCGTTCGCGCTCGCGGCGACCGCCTGCGACGGCGGCTGCTCGGGCTGCGAGTCCTGCGGGCTCACGCCCATACCGGGGGCGTTTCCTCTCGAGCACCGGATCGAAGACTCGGCCCAGGTCCGCCTGAGCTCGAGCGGGATCTCGTTCATCGAGGACAACATCGGCGCGATCGTGATGACGTTCATGCCCGACGGGCTCGACTTCGACGTCGACCGCCAGGAGGTGGACGCCGGCATCACCATCACGATCTGCGAGGACAGCGACTGCACGGCGCACCTCGAGATCGACTCGCTGGAGATCTCCCCGACCGACCCGAACATCCTGCGGGCCCACATCGAGCTCATCCTCGATAGCCGCAACCGCGCAGGCGAACGATCCGCATGGAACGGGACCTGTGACCTCGACCTCGACAGTCGGCGCGGGAGCCGGCCCGTCGTCGGCTTTGACGCGGACATCCGCTTTGCCGGGATTCCGACCGACGATCCGGTGAGGGCGGCGCGGAGGGGCTACACGGAGATCATCGTGGAGAACGCGACCCTCTCCCCAGGACAGGGGATCGAGGACGAGGACATTCGAATCTCGGGCGGGTTCCTCGGCTCGTGCGCGGCGCTGAACCTCGGATTCATCAAGAACTTCATCATCGGAATGGTCGAGGACCAGGTCGATGGCCTCGTCGACGACGCGGTGAACGACGCGCTCTGCCAGAAGCGAGGCGAGTACCAGTGTCCGACCGGCACGTTCTCCGTCCCGGACGAAGACCCTGGCTCGACCTGCCGCTTCGAGAACAACGAGGACGCGGCCTGCGTGCCGATCCTGCTTGGCACCGATGGTCGCGGTGATCTCGGGGGCTCGCTCATCGGCGGCTTCTCCCCGGGAACCCACGCCTACATGCAGTTCCAGCTCGCGTCGGGCGGAGACGGCGAAGCCGTGAACGAGGGCATGAGCCTCTTCTTCTACGGCGGCTTCATGGGCATGGACCGGACGTTCACCGAGACGCCCGCACACAACCCGTGCGTCCCCGTGGTCGAGCCGCCCGCCCTCCCGGAGATCAGCCGCGCGGCGGCGTTCCGCGGGAACGTGATCCCCGGCACCACGACCGAGACCCACCTCGGCATCGGCATCGCCGAGGACTACATGGACTACGCCGGGTACGGCTTCTTCGACTCCGGCGCGCTCTGCATCGGAGCTGGGACGCGGTTGAGCCAGCAGCTCAGCACGGGCCTCGTCTCGGCCGCGATCATGTCGCTGCCGGACCTGACCTTCCCGGAGGAGAACTCGGCGCTGACCATCGCGGTGCGGCCGCAGCAGCCGCCGGACTTCACGGTCGGCGCGGGCACCGAGGCGGATCCGCTCCTGACGATCACCCTGCCCGAGGCGCAGATGGACTTCTACGTCTGGAGCACCGAGCGCTACATCCGCTTCATGACCTTCCAGACGGATCTCGTGATCCGGATGAACCTGGTCATCGAGGAGGGCGAGATCGTGCCGATGATCCTCGGCATCGACGCGACGAACTCGTCGGTCACGAACAGCGAGCTGCTCCAGGAGCGCGCGGAGTCCCTCGCGGGCACGCTCGAGACGCTCATCAGCTCGTTCGCGGGGATGCTCACGAGCGGGATCAGCCCGATCGCGCTGCCCGACATCATGGGCTTCAACCTCGAGGTGCCCGACGGCGGCATCACGCAGGCGACCGAGGGTGAGGACCGCTTCCTCGCCATCTTCGCCAACCTCGCGCTCGCGGGCCCGATGCCCTTCACCTCGCCGGTGGAGACCACGCTCCGGGTGAGCGACCTCGAGCTGGACCGGGAGTCGATGGATCCGGAGCACTGGGCCGAAGGCGAGGGCAACCGCGCCTGGCTGCACTTCGCGGCCGAGGGCCCGCTCGGGGTCGAGTACGAGTACAGCTACCGGATCGACGGCGGCCCCTGGTCGCGGTGGACCACCGACGAGCGGCTCCAGATCGCGGACGAGATCCTGCTCCTGCAGGCGCGTCACGAGATCGAAGGCCGCGCGCGCGTGCTCGGCGAGCCCGGCAGCGTCGACCCGACGCCGGCCCGCGCCGACCTCGTGATCGACATCCTCGCGCCCACCGTCACCGCGGAGCGCACGTTCGAGGGCATCGAGGTCGACGCGACGGACATCGTCTCGGCCGCCGACGCGCTCGAGTACCGCTACGAGATCGACGGCGCCTGGACGGCGTGGTCGAGCGACGCGGTCCGGACGCTCGAGGAGGACGCCACCGTGACGCGCGTCGAGGTCCGCGACGAGGCGGGCAACGTCGGTCGCTCGCAGCACGCGCTCATCCGCGGCCTGCCGAACTCGGCGGCCGGTGACGGATGCGGCTGCTCGGCCCCCGGCGCGGGCTCGAAGCTGCCGCTCGGCGCGCTCGGCCTGCTCGCCCTGCTGGGCATCGCGCTCGGTCGTCGGCGGGCCCGGGAGGTCCCGCGTCGCCGCCGGCGCGTTCCGTTTCTGTCGCTCTTCTCGGTGATGGCGCTCACCGCGCTCCTCGCGAGCGGCTGCGAGTGCGGCACCAACATGCCCGACGGCCCCTGCGCGGGTGGGTGCGCGCCCGCGTCGCCGCCGGCCGATCCGACCGGGTCGGCGTGCTGCGAGGCGCAGGACATGTGCGTCGAGTACAACGTGGACGAGCTCTGCGAGCCCGGGTTCACCTGCCCGGTCGACAACGTCGAGATGGACGCGGAGAGCTGCGGCTTCTCGTGCTCGAGCTGTGAAGAGAAGCCGCCGCTGCCCCCGGGTCAGCTCGCGACCTACCTCGACGCGGTCGTGGACGACGCGGGCACGGTCTACGTGAGCGGCTACAGCCCGGGCGCCCCTGGTGTGCCCTACGGCGACCTGGTCTTCGGCCAGTGGAACGGCACGGCCGTCGACTGGGAGATCGTCGACGGCGCCCCCGAGGGTCCCGTCACGGGCGGGCCCAGCGGCTGGCGCGGCGGCGTGTTCGCCCCCGGGGACGACGTCGGCCAGTGGACCAGCATGGTCCAGCAGGACGGCAGCTTCCTCATCGCCTACTACGACGTCGACAACGGCGCGCTCAAGCTCGCCGCGGGCGGCCCCGGCGGGACCTGGGCCACTCACACCATCGACGCCGCGGGCGACAGCGGCCGCTACGCCTCGCTCGTGCTGACCGAGGCGGGCGTGCCGGTGGTCTCGTACCTCCGCATCGCCGAGGACACCGAGACGCCGGGCAACATCCGCAGCGCGGTGATGGTCGCGACCGCGAACCTCGCCAACCCGAGCGCGGAGACCGACTGGACCGTGACCGAGATCGCCGCGGGCCCGATGGCGTGTCGCCCCGAGTTCTGCACGACCGGCACCACCTGCATCGAAGACGGCCAGTGCGTGACGCCGACCTCCGACTGCAGCGCGGACTGCGCCAGCGGCGACGTCTGCTTCAACGGGAGCTGCCGGACCGGGCTGCCCGCCGGCTACGTCGAGGACATGCCCCCGGCGCTCGGCCTCTACACCTCGCTCGCGGACGCGGGCGGCGGCCAGCTCGCGCTGGTCTACTACGACCGCTCGAGCGGCAACCTCTACGGCGCGGCCTTCGACGGCGCGGCGTGGGGCGCGCCCTTCCTCATCGACGGCTACGCCCTGATGGACCCGGACGTCGGTGACTCGGGCATGAGCGCGAACCTCTTCGTCGACTCGGCCGGGCTCTGGCACGTCGCCTACGTCGACGGCACCGAGGAGACCCTCCGCTACGCCCAGGTGCAGCCCGACGGAACCGTCGTGCTCCGCGAGGTCGTGGACGACGGCTCGACCGACGGCACCGCCCGCTTCACCGACGGCCGCCACATCGTCGGCGACGACGCCTCCATCGTGGTCGAAGAGGGCGGCGCGGTCCGCATCGCCTACCAGGACGCGACGGCCCAGGACGCCGTCGTCGCGGTCCGCCCCGCCGGCGGCGGCGACTGGGCGATCGCGCACTTCGACACCGAGGACTCCACCGGCTACTGGATCGAGCAGGAGCTCCTCGGCACCGTCAGCTACGCAGTGATGTGGTGGCGCTCCCGCGACGGCCGCAACATCGTCGACGGCATCCGCGTCGTCACCCTCGAGTAGCCCACCCCGCTCCCAACCGACGAGGGCGCGCCCGACAGCGGTCGCGCCCTCCGTCGTTCCGTCCCCTTCGACCCAGCGCGACCGACCCGAGGACCGAGCGCGTCGAAGCGGCCCCCGACCGACCCGCGAAGCAACGCAGCGAAGCGGGCGCACGGCCATCCCGAGGAGCGAGCGCAGCGAAGCGGGCGCACGGCCATCCCGAGGAGCGGCGCAGCGAAGTGAGCGCACGGCCATCCCGCGGAGCGAGCGCAGCGAAGCGAGCGCACGGCCATCCCGAGGAGCGAGCGCAGCGAAGCGGGCGCACGGCCATCCCGAGGAGCGGCGCAGCGAAGCGAGCGCACGGCCATCCCGAGGAGCGAGCGCAGCGAAGCGGGCGCACGGCCATCCCGCGGAGCGAGCGCAGCGAAGCGGGCGCACGGCCATCCCGAGGAGCGAGCGCAGCGAAGCGGGCGCACGGCCATCCCGAGGAGCGAGCGCAGCGAAGCGGGCGCACGGCCATCCCGAGGAGCGGCGCAGCGAAGTGAGCGCAC
>JAVJQK010000140.1 GCA_040218145.1 Sandaracinaceae bacterium
GCGATTACATCCATTTCTTCTACAATCTCGAGCGGCGCCACTCGCTGCTGGATTACCTCAGCCCTGTCGAGTTCGAACTGAAGACCCAGGTCGCCGCGTCGGCGGCATAGTCAGACTGTCCACGAGACCGGGGGAACCTCACCGCCGGTTCCGCCGCCGGTTCCGCCGCCGCTTCCGCTTCCGCTTCCGCTTCCGCTTCCACTTCCGCTTCCGCTTCCACTTCCGCTTCCGCTTCCACTTCCGCTGCCGCTTCCGCTGCCGCTCCCCGCTCCCGCTCCCCGCTCCCGCTTCCGCTCCCGCTTCCGCGTCCGCTGCCGCTCCCGCTTCCGCTTCCGCTTCGGCTGCCGCTTCCGCTTCCTCGGTCGCTCCGGAACTCGCTCAGCGCAGCATCGGGTCGTCTTCCGGAGGCACGTCAGGGAGGGGCGCGAGGGCTCGAGCCCCGAGCCCGAGCGTGGCCACGAGCGAGGGGCGCAGCACGAGGTCGGTCAGCTCGATGGCGTGCTGGTCCGGGCGGGTGATGGCGGGCGGCGGGGGAGGCGCGCTGGCGAGCCCGTGGGAGTCGGGGTGGGCCTGGAGCGCGGCGCGGAGGCGATCCTGGGGGTGCATGGTGAGCGCCTCCCACGCGGCGCGGACTCGCTTGCGGGTCTCTTCGTCCGGGGCGGCCTCGGCCAGCTCGCGGAGGCGCTCGGTGATGGCCTTCGGACCCTGCATGGGGTCGAGGTCGTAGCGCTCGAAGGGGTTGTCACTCTCCGCCATCGAGGTCCCTGCCTTTCGCCTTCAGGCGCAGCTTGGCGTCCGGAAGCCGCTTGAGCTGTGGGTAGAGCGCCTCGGCGCGGCGCACGTCCGCGGCGGCGCGGTCGAGCGTCTTGGACTCGCGCCACGGGGTGACGGTGTCGAGGGCGCGCATCGCGCGGTGCACGAGCAGGTCGGCGAGGATGAGGCTGCCGTTGCGGTGCGTGGGGCAGAGGGCCACCGCGCGCTCGGCGTCCCTCAGCTGCACCTCGAGGGTCGCGCCCACCTCGGCCGAGAAGACGTACATCTGGGCGCACGGCGCGGCGTAGGCGAGCTTGGACGGGTCGCGCTCGATGCGGCGGGCGAGGCTCTCCGTGGGCTCGGTGAGAGGGCGGAGCAGGGCCTTGACGTCATCCCAGCGGCGGTCGCGGTAGCGGTCCCACAGCACCGACGTCACGCGCTGCACGAGGAAGCGCTCGACCTGCTCGTCGGCGTCGGCCCAGCGCCACACGGCGACCGCGTCCCACAGGAGCGCGACCAGCTCGTCCGTCGGCGCGTCGCGGGTGATGGCCTCCTCGAGCGAGGCGTCGACCCGGGCGATCGCGGCGTCGACCGCGGCGGCGCGCTCGCGGCGCGCTCGGGCCACGGCCTTCTTCGCGACGCCCTCGCCGACGCCACCCAGCTCGCAGGCTTCGTTCACCCGCGCGAGCACCTTCAGCGCCCGGGCCGAGCGCTCGCTCAGCTCTCTCGCGCCCTCTCGCGCCTCCTCGCCGAGCGCCGCGAGGCCGTCGAAGGGCGCCTCCGCCACCGCCCGCTCGAGCGCACCGGGGGCCAGCGCGCCTCGCGCCACCGCGGCGCCGACGCGCTGCAGGTACGCCTCCTCGGTCGCGAGGAAGAGCCACATCGCGAGCGCGCGGACCCGGGCGCGCTCCGAGCCCGTGGCGTCGGCGAGCGCGCCGTGCAGCAGCGCGAGGTGATGGGCCAGCGCCGGACGGAGAGTCTCCGGCTCGGGCTGCGTCACCGCGCGGAGGAGCGGCGCCATCTCCCCGCGGTCCGCCTGCTCGAGCGCCAGCGCGCCCTCGACGCTCTCGCGGAGGTGCACGAAGACGCCCGCCGCGCGTCCGTGGGGGAGTGGCGCGTCGTCGCCCGCGAGCGTTCGCCACAGCACGCCGAGCCTCGCCTCGTCCTCGAGGCGCGTCAGTCTCGCCTCGTCGGCGTCTCGCCAGGTCGCGCTCACGGCGCTGGATTCTGCACCGGTTCCGGCGGGTCCGTCGAGGCGGGCTGCATGGAGCGCAAGGCGGCTTCCACCCGCTCGATCTCCTCTCCGTAGGTCGCCCAGTCGCCGCGGCGCTGGGCCTCGGTCGCCGCCTCGAAGTGTCGCAGGGCGCGCACGCGCGGATCCTCCCCGTCGGCCGCGTCGACGGCGGGTGGGGCCTCGTCCGCGGTGTCGCCCGCCTCCGTATCCGTCACCGGCTCCGGCTCGCCGAACACCTCGGCGATGGCCAGGTCGAGGGTCTGCTCCATCGCGATCCGGTTCTCGTGCACGACGATGACGCGCTTGAGCTGCGGGATGCGCCCCCCCTCGGAGCGCAGATAGAGCGGGAGCACGTAGATCAGCGACTCCTCGATCGGGATGACGAGCAAGGTGCCGAGGTCCGCCTGCGAGCCGCGCTGATCCCAGAGCGAGAGCTGCTGCGAGATCTCCGCGTCCTGGTTGATGCGGTTGAGGACCTGCTGCGGGCCGTACACGAGTCGGTCGTTCGGGAACTCGTACACGCGCAGCTGACCGAGCTGGCCGCCGTCGTTGCGCGCGACCATCCACGCCGCGAGGTTGTCCTTCCGCGCGGGGGTGAAGGGGAGCATCAGGATGAACTCCGGGTCCTGCTCGCCAGGCAGCCGCATGACCGTGTAGTAGGGCTCCATCGGCTCGGTGCGCTGGCCGCGCTGGAGCGACGGGATCTCCCACTGGTCCTCCCGGTTGTAGAGCAGCTCGGGGCTGTCCATGTGGAAGGTCGAGAGCATCTGCGCCTGCATGTGGAAGACGTCGATGGGGTAGCGCAGGTGGCGGCGCAGATCGTCGGGCATCTCCGCCAGATCGGTGAAGAGGCTCGGGAAGATGGCGCGCCAGGTGGCGAGGATCGGGTCCTGGTCGTCGGCCACGTAGAGCGTGACGGCGCCGTGGTATGCGTCGACCACGACCTTGACGCTGTTGCGCACGTAGTTGAGGCGGCGGTCGGTGGCGCGGCGGCTGTAGGGGTAGCGATCGCTCGTCGTGTACGCGTCGACGATCCAGCTGAGCGTGCCGTCCTCGCGCACGACCAGGTAGGGGTCGCCGTCGAGGGCGAGGAACGGGGCGAGCGTCGCGACCCGCTCCTCGACGCGGCGGTGCAGGAGCACGCGGCTGTCGTCGGAGATGTCGTCGCTGAAGAGGACCTTGGCTTCGCCGGTGCGGATGGCGAGCGCGGCGCGGAGCAGGCGCGAGTCGAGGCGCACGCCCGCCGTCCCCTCGTAGTCGGCGTAGACGTTGGCCTCGGCCGACGGGTGATCGAACTCGGCGTTCGCCGTGCCCACGAACGCGTAGTCGTTGGACAGCTCGCCGAAGTAGATCTGCGGCCGGGTCACCGCGACGCGCGGGATCGACGAGACGGGCGGGATGTCCTGCACGAAGAGCACGGGCAGGCCCTCGTCGTCGGCGCGGTTGACCGGGCCGAGCGTGACTCCGTACCCATGGGTGAACGTGAAGTGCTCGTTGATCCACGTCCGGTTCGGCAGGCTCTCGCTCGACAGCTCGCGCGGCGAGAGCATGGTCTGCCGGAGGTGGCCATCGATCATGTACCGATCGTTGTCCACGCTGACGAAGTCGTAGTAGGTGCGGATCTCCTGGATCTGCCCGAAGGTGTCGAGCAGCGGGCTGTGATCCCAGAGGCGAATGTTGTCGATCGTCTCGCGGTTCGCCTCCACGTCGGAGAGCGACAGGGCCAGCTCGCCGCTCAGCTCGCGGGTCTCCATGCCGGCGAGCCCGAACGCGGCGCGGGTCGCCTCGATCTCGGTCTCGATGAAGGGGCGCTCTCGCTCGAGCTCGTTGGGCTCGACGACGTAGGTCTGGACGAGGGTCGGGTAGAGGCCGCGGCCGAGCACGCCCACCGCGAGGTAGAGGGCGATGGCTGCCCACACCAGCACCAGCCGGCGGCGCGTCGCGCTCACCAGCACGAGGACCCCCGCGATGCCGGCCACGACCATCTGGGCCTGGATCAGCGGCAGCCGCGCGTGCACGTCGGTGTAGCCGGCCCCCGCCACCAGGCCCTCCTGCGAGAGCACGAGCTGCGCGGCCGAGAGCCAGGCGCCGAACGCGAGCACGCCGAAGACGAAGGCGCCGAGCGCGCTGAGGTGCACGCGGGCGGCGCGGGTGCCGCTCAGCTTGCGGGCCTGCGTGCGGATGCTGCCCCGCGCCACGTAGAGGGAGAGCGTGACCGCGAGAGAGAGCATCGCGGCCCAGAATAGGAAAGCCCAGAGCGCGTCCAGGAAGGGCAGGGTGAAGACGTAGAAGCCGACGTCGCGGCCGAAGAGCGCGTCGGTCTCGCCGAAGGACGCGCCGTTGGCGAAGAGGAGCCACTCCCGCCAGCGGCCGGCGCCGACGAGACCCGCGAGCACGCCGACGATCCCCGCGAAGGGGAGCACGAGCCTGGCGCTCACCTGCCGGAGATCAAGCGCCACGGCGCGCTCGCCCTCGCCGAGGAAGAGCGGCGCGCGGCGGTCGCCGGCCGAGAGCTGCACGGCCAGGCGGGCGTTGCCGTACAACAGCGCCGCGAAGCCGGCGCCGCTCGCGAGGCCCAGCAGCAGGCGGGCCCAGAGCGGCGTGAGCAGCACGTCCGGGTGCCCCAGCGTCTCGAACCACCGCAGATCCACCCAGAGCCGGGCGATGGCCGGCGTGGCGAGGAGGGTGAGGATCAGCGCCGAGGCGGCGATGCCCAGTGCGATACGTCGTGATTTCGACATGTTGGCTTCGTTCGTGGGGGCTGACGCGTGTGGGTTGGCGCGAACGGGCGATCGGCCACACCCTGACCATGTGGTCACCGGCCAACCGAAGCGAAAGGGGCGCGCGTGGACGAAGGCCGCCGTGGCGTCCTCCGCGTTCGCGCTGCTGCTCGCGTTGCCCCTCCTCGTCTGCGGCCAGCGCCCGGCGAGCCTAAGGCCCGCCATCGAGGCGCGCTACCCCGCCGTCCGCTGGGTGGACGTGCCGCGCCTCGCGGGTTGGATGGCGGACGGGGACCTCGCGCTGATCGACGCGCGCCAGCCGGAGGAGTTCGCGGTGAGCCATCTCCGGGGTGCGCGCCGCGTGGATCCCGACGCCCCCGATCTCGACGCGCTCGGCGTCTCCCGCGACGCGAGGGTGGTGGTGTACTGCTCGGTCGGGTGGCGCAGCGGCGGCGTCGCCGACCGCATGCGCGAGGCTGGCTTCACCGACGTCTACAACCTCGAAGGCGGCATCTTCGCCTGGGCCAACGCGGGCCGCCCCGTCTTCGACGGCGCCCGTCGGGCGCGGCAGGTGCACCCGTACGACGAGGTCTGGGGCCGCATGCTGCGCGCCCCGCTCCGCGCCCCGCTCGAGTAGTGACTACAAGATGTCTCGGAGCCGCTCCTTCAGCGCGTCGGCGTCGAGATCGGTCAGCTCCTTGTCCAGCTCGCCGTCCACGAGCTTCGCGGTGGGCGGATCGAGCTTCTGCCGCAGCAGCCCGAGGAAGCCCGGCTCGGCCACGAGGACCACGCGGTGCACGCCCTTCTCCTGCCGGAGCTTGGCGAGCGCGTCGGCGACCTCCTTGGCGAACGTCTCGGCCTCGTGCTCCTTGGCCGAGCGCTCCGGCCGCATGGCCCGGCTCTGAGGCCCCATGCGCTCGTGCTCGCGCCCGGGCGAATCGGTCACCAGGTCCCCTTCGTGCAACCGGGCGGCCGGGTGCACCAGATCCTGGATCTCCTCGAGCGGCTCCGATCGCCCCTCGAGCCGAAAGAAGCGGGCTTTGGCGCGCTGCGCCACGGTCACCAGGGTGCTCATGTAGTCCTCCAACGGGGTAGGTGGGCGCCGCCGACGCCCCGTCAACCTCGGCGCTGTCTCGGAATTGGGGTAAGTTTCGAGGCGAGGGCGTCGTATCCACGACGGGGGGGCCTACGACTTCGGCACCACCACATGCACTCCAGGTCTCAGTCCGGCACGCAGCTCCGCAGCATCACCTTCGGCTGCGTCCCCGTGCGCGATGACTTCGACACCCGGGCCCGTCTCGGCGATCTCACCCACGCCATGTCGAAGCTGGTAGGGCTGCCCATCCGGCCCCACCGCGCGCCTTCGGTCACGGCCCTGACCCACGCCTACCGGGCCGGCCGCGTGCAGATGGCCTGGATCTCGCCGATCCTCGCGGCCTGCGACGAGGCCTTCGGCGACGCGACGCCGCTCGTGCGCTCGGTCCGTCAAGGCGTCTCCCGCTATCACGGCGTGCTCTTCGCGAGCCGCGCGGGCCGCGTGCGGCGCCTCGACGACCTGGACGGAGCGCGCGTGGCCTGGGTCGAGGAGACCTCGGCCGCCGGTTACGTGTTCCCGCGCCTCGGCCTCACCGAGCGAGGCTTCGAGCCCGCAACGGTCTTCTCCGAGGAGCGCTGCCTCGGCTCTCACGGCGCCGTCGTGCGGGACGTGCGCAGCGGACGGGCCGACGTGGGGGCCACCTTCGCCGTCTACCGAGAGGGCGACCCCTCGCGCGAGCTGGTGCGGGCGGGCTTCTCCGAGGACGGGAGCGCGCTCGACGAGTTCCGCGTGCTGCTGACCACCGCGGCCATCCCCTCGGACGTGGTCGTCGCCGCGCCCGCCGTGCTCGCCACCGCGTCCGGAGATCTGCGCGGCGCGCTCGAGGGCCTGCACGAGGATCCGGTGGCGCAGAACGCGCTCAGCCACGTGCTCGGCGCCGAGCGCTTCGCCCGGGCGGATCCGGCCGAGCTGCGCACCTTGCGGGAGCGGCTGACCGTCGCGCGCGTCGCCGCGTCCTGAGGCCGCGCTCGACTTCGGGCGGCGGGCGGTTTACCCCGGGCCGTGTCCGTGGGCCCCGAAGACGCGCTCGAGGCGGTGGTGGCCGCCGCGCACGCGCGCGACGCGCAGCTGTCGAAGGCGGAGAGGCGTCGGCGCGGCGTGGTGCACACGCCCCCCGCGGTGGCGCGCTTCGTCGCCCGCGAGGTGGACGCGGCGCTGCGCGGGCTCGGCCTCCGCGGCCTCGGCGACGAGCGCGTCGCCCTGATCGACCCCGCCTGCGGTCCGGGGATCTTCCTCGCCGCGTGTCTGGCGGAGGCGGGCGAGGGGGCGCCGGGCGCGGCCCTCGGGCTCGACGTGGACGCGCGCGCGCTCGGCGCGGCGGAGGCGCTGCTCGGGCCGTCCTTCGGGCGCCGAGGCTGGCCTCTGTCGCTCCGTCACGGCGACACGCTCTCGGGGCCGCCGCCGCCCCTCGAGGGCCGCGTGCCCGTCGTGTTCGGCAACCCGCCGTGGGCCGGCCGGAGCGCGAACCGGGACGCGGCCTACACCGAAGCCCTGCTCGACGACTTCCGCCGGGACGCCGAGGGCGCGCCGCTCGGGGAGCGCAAGATCGGGGTCCTCTCCGACGACTACGTGCGCTTCTTTCGCTGGGCGGCGGAGGTCGCGCGCGCACACGAGCGTGGCGTGGTGGCGCTGGTCACGAACGGCTCGTTCCTCGACGGGCCCGTGCATCGCGGCATGAGAGCCGCGCTCCTCCGCTGGTTCGAGCGCGTCGACGTGATCGACCTCGGCGGCTCGGCCCTCCTCGCGAAAGGAGGCGCGCGCGACGGCAACGTCTTCGGCGTGCGGGTGGGCGCGGCGATCACGCTCGCGGTGCGCGGCGGCGAGCGGCGGGCCCCGCGCCACGCGGCGGTCCGGGGCCCCGTCGACGCCAAGCTCACGGCCCTCGAGGCGCCGCTCTCGTACACCTCGCTCCGGGCTGCGCCTCCGCTCTACCGGCTGGTCCCGGGCCCCGCGCTCGATCCCGAATACGAGGCCTGGCCCACGCTGCCCGCGCTCATGCCCTTCCACCGCGAGGGGGTGCAGACCAACCGCGACGCGTTCTGTGTGGACGCCGATCGCGACAGGCTCCTCGGCCGGCTCCGCGCCTTCGCGAAGGGAGAGCCGGGCCCGTGGCCGGGCAAGGTCGACGTGCGCAGCGGCCACTATGATCCCGCCGCCGCGCGCGAGGCCGTCGGCGCCGCCCTCGCCGCGGAGCCCGACGGCGCCTTCCTGCGGCGCGTCGCCTACCGGCCGCTCGACACGCGCTGGATCGCGCCCATCGGCAAGCTCTGTCACCGGCCGCGGCCCCCGCTCCAGGCCGCGATGGCGCGCTCGAGCCTCGCGCTGCTCACGGTGCGCAAGGACCGCGGTCAGCGACCCTGGGCCCACGCCGCCGCGAGCCGGCACCTGGTCGACAACTGCTTCCTCAGCGCGCGGTCGAGCTGCCGCACCCGCGCCTTCCCCACCCACGATCCGAGCGGGGCCCCGAACCTCGACGCGCCCGCGCTCCGCGCCTGGACCCCGTCGCTCCCGTGGGAGCCCGAGCCGCTGGTCCTCTACGCCCTGGCCGTGCTCGCCTCGCGTCGCTACCGGGAGCGCTACGACGGTCAGCTCAAGGCCGACTACCCGCGCCTCCCGCCCCCGCCCGACGAGCCCACCCGCGCCCGCTGCGTCGAGGCGGGCGCCGCGCTGGCCGCGGCCTTCGACGCCGGGGCGGGCGACGGCGACACCGAGGTGTGCGTTGGGCATCACCGCGTCCTCGGCGCCGACCGCCTGCGGTCCGCGCTCGACCTCTGCGACGCGGCGGCGGCGCACGCGCTCCGCGATTGACGATCGCGCCAACGAGGGACAACCTCTCGGACGAATGGCCGCGGGAAAGAAACCTCGCCTGACGGCGAAGCTCCGCCGGGCGCCGACGCAGTACGAGCCCAAGGCGCGCCTGGCCGCCGGGGGGATGGCCGAGGTCTGGCGCGGGGACGCCGTCTTCGAGGACGGGGGGCGCCACCCCGTGGCCATCAAGCGCGTCCTGCCCGAGCTGGCCGCGCAGCCGGTGTACCGCTCGATGTTCGAGGACGAGGCGCGGCTCGGCATGATGCTCATGCACGAGAACATCGTGCGCGTCTACGACGCCCGGCACGTCGGCGGGACGTTCATCATGATCATGGAGCTGGTCGACGGGACCTCGCTCAAGGATCTGCTCGAGCGGGCCCACTCCCGGCAGGCGGCGATGCCCGCGGCGACCGCGCTCTACGTCACGCTCGAGCTCGCCAAGGCGCTGCAGTACGCGCACACGGCCAAGGACCCCGAGGGTCAGGCGCTCGGGATCATTCACCGCGACGTCTCCCCCCACAACCTGCTGCTCAGCCGGCGGGGCCACGTGAAGCTCGCGGACTTCGGGCTCGCCGACGCGAGCGTGCACGAGACGCAGCTCGGCGACGGCATGCTGGGCGGGAAGCTCGGCTACCTCGCGCCCGAGATCATCCGCCAGGAGCCCACCACGCATCAGGTGGACCTGTTCGCGCTCGGGATCGTGCTCTGGGAGATGCTCTGCGGCCGGCGGCTGTTCGTGGGCGACGACGACGCGGGCACCGTGCAGGCGGTGGCGCGGTGCGAGGTCCCGCCGGCCCGCGCCTACAACAAGGGCGTCACCGACGACGTCGAGCGCTTCCTGCGCGACGTGCTTGCGAGCCACACCGAGGAGCGTGTCTTGACCGCGGCGAGCGCGGTCGCGCGGCTCGAGGCCATCCTGCACGACCTCGACCGAGACGTCGGCCCGCGCGACGTCGGCCTGCTGGTCGGCCTGCACCTCGCGTCGCAGGCTCGCGCGAAGGCCCCCGAGCCGCCCGCCGCGCTCGCGGAGCTGCTCGCGGCGGAGCTGGCGATGTTCGCCGAGGCCGCGGCGGAGGACGGCGCCGCGCCCCTCGGCGCCACGCCGCTCGACCCCGACTCGTTTCTCAGCGGCAGCTGAGCGTCACGCGCCCGCGCCGCACTGCTCCCCCGCGTCGACCGCGACGCAACGCCCGCCGCCATCGGCGCAGGCACGAGCGGGACGGAGCTCCTCTTCCAGCACGTCGCCGGCGGGCGACTCGCAGCAGCACGCGACGTCGTCCAGGCTCAACTCGAGGGTGGCCAGGGAGCACTCCTCCGCCGGTCCGACCGGGACCTCGACGGCCGAGAACAAGAGCCGCTCCGAGGTGCAGTCTCCCTGGTCGTAGACGTGCAAGGTGAGCGTCTCGGGTGAGACGTAGTGGACGTCGCCCTGGCGCACCGTCAGGGTGGAGCCGTCGACGTCGAGCCCGTAGAGTAGGCGGTCGATCTCGTCGCACGAGTCGTGGACCACCTCGCCTTCCCAGACGACGCGGAGGGCAGTCGGCGCGGGCTCGTCGAACTGGACGGTCACCACGAGCAGCCCTTCGCATGGTTCGATGACCGGGGTCGGCGAGGTGCACGCCGCCAGGGCGATCAGCGCGAGCGCGGGGACGCGGTGGGTGAGCATGTGCGCCCGCATCCGCAAAGAGCGTGCCCCGCCCGTCGCGCGGGTGGTGTCAAAAAGAGCTGTGCCTCTTTGTGCAACCTGGCGTGCTGGATGGGCGAAAGCGCACGTGGGGTGGGGAAAGACGTGCCGAAGGGGCGAGGCCGGCCGCGGGCACGAGAAGGAGACGTGCAGGCGCGCGACGACTGGGTCGAGCGCGGGAACGCGGACGAGCGCGACGACCGAGCCGAGGAGCGGAAGCGGCGGCGGACGCGGCCTCGGACTCGGGCGCGGCTGCGGACTCGGGCGCGGCTGCGGACTCGGGCTCGGGCTCGGCCTCGGACTCGGACTCGGACGCGGCATCGGACTCGGACTCGTACTCGGACACGGCCTCGGACACGGAATCGGACTCGGGATCGGGCTCGGACTCGGGCTCGGGCTCGGGCTCGGGCTCGGCCTCGGACTCGGACTCGGACTCGGCCTCGGACTCGGACTCGGACTCGGACTCGGACTCGGACTCGGACTCGGACTCGGGCTCGGGCTCGGACTCGGGCTCGGGCTCGGGCTCGGGCTCGGCCTCGGACTCGGACTCGGACTCGGACTCGGACTCGGACTCGGACTCGGACTCGGACTCGGACTCGGACTCGGACTCGGACTCGGGCGCGGCCGCGGAGGCGAAGGCGGGAGCGGACTCGGACGCGGAGGCGGTAGCGGTAGCGGTAGCGGTAGCGGTAGCGGTAGCGAGAGCGGGAACGGGAACGGGAACGGGAACGGGAACGGGAAACCGCACGACGACGTGAACGATCACGAGGGCGCCGACGGAAGCTCGCGTGCAGGCGTGCGGTTCGATGTGCGGGTGCGCGGGCGCGGGTCTCGACGCCGCGCGCGGTCTCGGAGGCGGTCTCGGAGGCGGACTCGGACTCGGGCTCGGGGCGCGGGGGCGGACGCGGAGGCGGGAGCGGACTCGGACGCGAAGGCGGACTCGGGCGCGGAGGCGGACGCGGAGGCGGAGGCGGAGGCGGACGCGGAGCCGGTGGCGGAGGCGGGAGCGTCGGACGCGGAGGCGGTAGCGGGAGCGGGAGCGGGAACGGGAACGGGAACGGGAACGGGAACGGGAACGGGAACGGGAACGGGAACGGGAACGGGAACGGGAACGGGAACGGGAACGGGCACGGGCACGGGCACGGGAACGGGAACGGGAACGGGAACGGGAACGGGAAACCGCACGACGGCGTGAACGATCACGAGGGCGCCGACGGAAGCTCGCGTGCAGGCGTACGGAGCCGGTGTGCGGGTGCGCTCGCGCCGGGTCCCCAGCGACGCTCAGCGCGGGCGGACGCCGCGCGCGTCGACCCGGAACAGGGCCGCGCTGATCGCGTGCGGGGCGCGGGCGGCGTCCTCGGCCACGCGGGCGCGGAGGGCCTCGGCGAGGGCGGGGCTGTCGGCGCTGGCCCAGAGCGCGTCGCGGTGGGGGACGGCGGCGAGGAAGGGGGAGCCGAGCTCGGTCGACAGGACGTCGTGCAGGGTGGGGAGGAGCAGGCGCGCGCCGTCGAGGCCGTCGCCGGAGCGCGCGACGACGATCGGGCCGTCGCCGGTGTCGACCCGCGCGAAGCGGGCGCCCTCGGAGCGCGCCGCGAGGTTCCGGGCCGCGAGCGCGAGGGCGTCGTCGAGGGAGCAGCGCGCCGCGTCGAGCTCGTCGTCCCGGAGGTAGCGGGCGCGGTCGTCGTAGGCGAGCACGAGGGTGACCTCGAGGGCGCCGCCGAAGAGCGCGCGCGCGGCCAGGGCGCCGCGACCCTCCGCGCCGAGCCGGGCGACGAAGCCGGGCGCGACCAGCCGCGGCACGAGCCGCGCCTCGATCTCCTCCCACGCGAGACCGGCGCCGCCCCGCCCGGGAAGCATGCTCACCAGCTTGTCCATGGCCTGCACCGCCGCCGCCTCGCTCTCGTCCTCGGTGGCGCGCAGCACGCGGCCCAGATCGAGCTCCACGCCGTCGTCGAGGATCACCTCGGGCCCGAAGGCGCGCGCGACGCGATCCGATCCCAGGCGCTCCTCGAGCAGGCGCATCAGCCGGCCGACGCCCGCCGCGCCCGCCGCCTCGGCCTCCGCGCGTCGCACCTCCTCGGCCAGCACGCTCCGCGCGTCCGGCCCCTCGAGCGCGCGGTCGATCGCCGCGAAGGGATCGAAGAAGCCGCCGCGTCCGAGGCGGACCCGGTGCGTGCCCTCCTTCGCGACGTGGGCGCCTTCGCCGACGTGGGCCAGCAAAAGCAGCGCGAGGACCGCGCCGGCCCCCTCGACGAAGCGCTCCTCGTCCTGCGCGTCGACCTCCTCGCGCTCGGCCCAGTCGTCGATGGCGTCGGCGAGCTGGCGGAGCCCGTCGCCGCCTTCGCCCATCGGCCGCGGCGCGCCCGGGTGCCCATCGAGAAACGCGCGCGCGGCGGGGAGCAGCGGACCGGCCACGGGCGCGAGGCGCGACAGCCAGGGCACCCGTCAGACGCCCTTCAGCAGGTGGCGCGCGATCAGCACCTTCTGGATGTCGCTCGCGCCCTCGTAGATGCGCAGCGCGCGCACGTCCTCGTAGAGCCGCGCCACGACGCTCTCTTGCAGCACACCGCGGCCCCCGTGGAGCTGCACCGCGCGGTCGATCACGCGGAACGCGGCCTCGGTGGCCATGAGCTTGGCCATGCTGCCTGCCTTGGCCTCGAGATCGCGGCCCGCGTCGCCCCGGTCGGACTGGGCGGCGCACTTGTAGACGAGGAGGCGCGCGGCCTCGAGGTCGCAGGCCATGTCCGCGATGGACATCTGTACGGCTTGTTGCTCCGCGAGCGGCCCCCCGAACTGCGCGCGTCGCGAGACGTGCGCGAGGGTCTCGTCGAGCGCGCGCTGCCCGAAGCCGAGCGCGGCCGCGCCGACCGTGGGGCGGAAGCGGTGCAGGGTGCCGAGCGCGACCCGCATCCCGTCGCCGTCTTCTCCGAGGCGGTCGGCGGCCGGCACGCGCACGCCGTGGAGCCGCAGCTCGCCGATGGGGTGTCCGCCGAGCACGGGGGTCGAGGTGCGCTCGAGGCCGGCCGCGTCTCCGGGGACGACGAAGGCGCTGACGCGGCGCCGCTCGCCCGCGGGCGCGGTGGCGGCGAAGAGGGTGAAGACGTCCCCGATGGGCGCGTTGCTGATGAGGACCTTGCGGCCGCGGAGCACGTAGTCGTCTCCGTCGCGCTCGGCCGTGGTGGCGAGGCCGGCGAGGTCCGAGCCGGCGCCGGGCTCGGTGAGCGCGAAGCCCGCCACGGCCTCGCCCGAGAGCACCCGAGGCAGCCAGCGGGCGCGCTGGTCGGCGTCGCCGAACTGGCTGATCGCGTAGCTACCGAGCCCCTGCATGGCGAACGCCAGCTCCAGCAGCGGCGAGGCGTGGCCCAGGCGCTCGCGCGCGAGGCAGACCGCGCGCCACTGGACGGCGTCGAAGCGGCCGCCGTCCGCCGCGTTCAGGACGAGGGCGAGCACGCCGCGCTCGCCGAGCAGGCGCACCATCGCGCGGAGCGAGGCGTGCGTGTCGTCGGCCTCGAGCGCGACACCGTCGGCCGCCACCGCCCCGGGGGCGCGCCAGCCAGCCTCGATGACGGCCTCGTCGAGGAACGCGCGCTCGAGCAGCGCGTCGGACGGCTCCGCGAGGTCGCGCGTCATTCGAAGTCCGCGTCGCGCTTCTCGACCCACGCGTCGTAGGCCTCGCGGAAGTCGGGGTGCTGCATGCAGATGGCCTGGGCCTGCGCCTCGGCCTCGATGCCCGTCGCGAAGTCCACGTGGGCCTCGTACTCGAGCATGCGCTTGGTCATCGCGTGCGCGAAGGCGGGCCCCCGCGCCAGCTTCTCGGCGAAGGCCTGCGCCTCGGCGGCCACGTCGTCGCACACCTGGTTGACGAGCCCGATCCGCTCCGCGCGCTCCGCCTTCACGAACTCGCCCGTGAGCAGGAGCTGGCTGGCGCGGCCGAAGCCGACCACGCGAGGCAGGAGCCACGCCGCGCCCATGTCCGCCCCGCTCAGGCCCACCTTGGGGAAGAGGTAGGCGATGCGCGTGTCGGGCGCGGCGAGGCGTACGTCGCAGGCGAGGGCGATGACCGCGCCGGCGCCGCAGCAGACCCCGTGGAGGGCCGCGACGACCGGGGGGCGGCTCTGGCGAATGGCCTGGACGAGCGCGCCCGTCATCCGCGTGAACTCGAGCAGGCCGCGCATGTCGCGCGCGAACAGCTCGCCGATGATGTCCTCCACGTCGCCGCCGGAGCAGAACCCGCGCGGGCCCTCACCGCGGAGCACCACCGCGCGCACCTCGGGGTGGCCGTCCTTCAGCGCGCGAAAGAAGTCGCGCAGCTCCGCGTAGATCTCGAAGGTCAGCGCGTTGATGCGGTCGGGCCGATCGAGCGTGATCGTGCCGACGCCCGCGTCGTCCAGCGCCCAGCGAAAAGAGCTCGGGGAGAGGGTCATCAGCGTTCCTTCCGTGTCGGAGGCCTCAGGGGAGCACGGCGGTGGCTTCGATCTCGACCCGCGCGCCCTCTTCGAGGAGGTCGGCGACCTCGACGAGCGCCATCGCGGGGTAGTGCTTGCCCATGTGGCGGCGGTAGGCAGCGCCGATCGCCTTGGTGTCGGCGAGGTAGGCCCGCTTGTCGGTCACGTAGATCGTCAGCCGGCCCACGTGCTCCGCCGCCCCGCCGGCCTCGCGCACGACGTCCATCACGTTCGCGAGCGCCTGGTCGAACTGGGCCGGCAGGTCGCTCGCGACGAGCTTCGCCTCGCGCGTCCATCCGATCTGCCCGGCGACGAAGAGCACGCGCCCGCCGGTCAGGATCATGCCGTTGGAGTAACCGCGCGGCGGCGCGAGGCTGTCTGGGTTCACGATGTCGGCCACGGGCGCGAACGTACCCGATCCGACTTCGTGTGCTAAGGCTCCGGAGACATGGCGAAGCGGAAGAAGCGTCGCGGAAGCGGCCCGAAGAAGCAGGCCGAGGCCGCCGAGGAGATCGCGTCCGAGGAGGACGAGGGGCTCGAAGAGGGCGCGGAGGGAGAGGCCGCGGCCCCCGAGGAGCGCGCGGCCGGGAGCCGCCCCCTCGCGCCCGGCGTGCCGGATCCCGATGGAGACAACGTCAGCACGGGCGGCGGCCTGGTGATGATGGGCATCGTGTTCTCGCTGATCGCGCTCGCCGTCGTCGCGCAGTATTTCATGGAGTGAGCGGCCTGGTCGGGTGGCGGCTCCAGTAGCCGGCCGATCGGCCGAAAACCTCCTGATTTCCAGTGCTCGCGCTGGCATCCGTCGTGCATCTCCTCACGCCGGACGCTGCCGAGGCTCGCTCGGGGTGTCATAGAGATGCGCGGATCCGGGGTTTCCCGGTCCGACCCATTGACGCGGTGCGTAACAGACTTCGCACTCCCGTCTGGGAGCCGCATAGCGACCTGCGCAGCGATCTGCGCGGTCCCGGGGTCAGAGAACTGAAGCGGAGAGAGCGAATGAGGTCAGGACGAGAGCTCATTGCCGCGAGCAAGCCCTTCCAGAAGGAGAGCAAGGCGCGCAGCTGGTTCCACGTGCTGGAGACCTTCGGCGTGATCGCCGGGTTGACCGCGCTGGCCGCCGTCACGCCTCAGTGGTGGATCCGCCTGCCCGTCGCGCTCCTCAACGGGCTCGTGATCGTGCGCGCGTTCATCCTCTATCACGACTTCATGCACAACTCGCTGCTGCGCGGCTCCAAGGTCGCCAAGTGGGTGATGTTCGCCTACGGCGTGCTCGTGCTGACCCCGCCGAAGGTCTGGCGCCAGACCCACAACTACCACCACGCGCACACCGCGAAGATCGTGGGCTCGCACGTGGGCAGCTACCTCATGGTCACCACCGAGATGTGGTCGAAGCTGAGCGGGAAGGAGCGGTTCATGTACAAGCTGATCCGCCACCCGCTGACCATCCTGTTCGGCTACTTCACGATCTTCCTCTACGGCATGTGCCTCAGCTCGTTCTTCCGGAACCCAAAGAAGAACTGGGACTCGGCGCTCGCGGTGGTCGTGAACCTGGCCCTCACCGTCTCGCTCTGGTGGGCGTTCGGCTTCCAGGTCTTCTTCTTCGCGTACTTCCTGCCGCTCTTCGTGGCGACCGCGACCGGCGCGTACCTCTTCTACGCGCAGCACAACTTCCCCGAGATGGACGTGCAGCCGCGACACGAGTGGGAGTACACCCACGCCGCGCTCCACTCCTCGAGCTACATGAAGACCGGGCCCATCATGGGCTGGCTCACCGGGAACATCGGCTACCACCACGTGCACCACCTCAACCCGGGCATCCCGTTCTACCGCCTCCCCGAGGCGATGAAGGGCATCCCCGAGCTCCAGGTGCCGCACGTGACGTCGCTGCACCCGAAGGACATCGTCGCCTGTTTCCGCCAGAAGCTCTGGGACCCGGAGCAGCGCGTGATGGTCGGCTACCCGAAGGGCACCTGAAGGCAGCGGCGCCCGGGCGCGGACGATGTAGAGTCCGCCCGTGCCTCACCGGCGGCAGCGGTACCTGGCGCTCGGCGCGATGATCGCCATCGCGCTCCTCGCGGCGGGCGCGATCTGGTGGGCGATCGCGCCGCGGAAGTCGCACCACCTCGATCCGCTGTTCACGGGAGAGGTCGAGGACCAGCCCGCGTGGCCGCCTCCCGCGCCCGCCGACTTCGCGACCGAGGTGGCGAGCAGCCGCGCCATCCGCGCGCTCACGCAGGAGCTCCGCTTCGACTCCGGGATCCCCGACGCGGGGCTGCCCGCGCTCGAAGGAGACGTGCCCGGGCTGCAGGTGCGGACCGGCTGGGCGGAGGGGCTCTACTACGTCGAGGCGGTCTTCGGGCGGGGCGCCAACTTCGACGATCCGATGCCGATGGCGGTGCTCATCCACGGCCGCGGCGACCGCGCCCGCATCCCCGGCGGGCCCTTCTGGGGGCTCGGCGCGCCCCTGCGCGTGATCGTGCCCCAGGCGCCGGATCCGCTCGGCGACGGCTTCGAGTGGCTGCCGGTGCGGGTCGGCCAGAACCTCGTCGACCGCCTCACGACCTCGATGCTCGCGCGGGCGGGCCAGGTGGCGCGCATGCTGCACGAGCTGCGGGTGACGCTCCCGACGGTGGGCAAGCCGATGATCGTCGGGTTCTCGCAGGGCGGCTTGCTCACCTTTACCTTGGCCATGCAGCACTCGGACACCGTGCAGGCCGCGTTCCCGCTCGCGGCGTGGCTGCCGCCCGCGCTCGTGCCCGCGTACAAGCGGGACGACATCGCCCATCCGCGGATCCGGGGCATGCACGGGACCGCCGACACGGTGATCTCGGTGAGCCCGACCGAGGAGGTCTACGCCCTGCTCCAGGAGCGGGAGTTCGACGCGGAGCTGGTGCTCTTCGACGGCGTGGCGCACGAGATGACCGACGAGATGAACGATCAGCTCCACGCGTGGCTGGCCGAGGAGCTGGGCGTGCTGGTCGACCAGGGGGTGCGGCGAGGCCTGCTCGACGGGGGCGTGCGGCCGTGCGCGCCGCCGGGCTGGCCGATGGGGGCCGGCTGGCCGGACGCGGGGCTGCCCGAGGCGGGGTGGCCGGACGGATCGTTCCCCGACGCCGGGCCCTGGTGGGAGTGCCCCGACGGTGGACCGCTCGACGCGGCGAGCGACGCGGGCCTCGACGCAGGCGCGCGCTGGAGCCCCCTCAGGCGTCCAGCAGCAGCTCCGGCCCGATGACCGGGTAGCGCTCCGCCGCCTCGGGGTCGGCGGCGAGGGCCTCCTCGAGGCGGGCGCCGAAGCGACCGAGCGCGATGGCGTCGGCCGGGGTCGAGCCCTCCACGAACGCGATCAGCGCCAGGCGCCGCGCCACGAGCAGCAGGTGGATCACGCAGCCCGTCTCCGGCTCGAGCGCGGACCGGACATAGCCGGATCCCTCGCGCAGGAGACCGCCCAGCCGCGCCTCGAGCTCCGGCGTCGCCACGTGCGCGAGCCACTGCATGTCGGCGCCCTCGGCCTCTCCGGCCACCGCGACCACGCGCCCCGCGCCGTCGACCACGAACGCGATGCGCACCCTCGGATCCGAGGCGAGCGTCTCGATCGTCTCTCGAAGCAGCGTCTCCACGGCCGGAACATAGCGCCGAAGTCGCCCCCGCGGGAGCAGAGAGGGTTGTGCGTCGGCAAAGATGCCTTGTGTTGACGGTGGGTGCTGACCGTGGGTGGTCGTCGGGCCCTCTCAACCAGCAGACAGCTGCGGCCGCTGCTGGTCGAGCCGGCCGGGGCCGTCGATGAAGTAGGCCATCGCGCTCCGGCCGATCGCGAGGGTGCCCGCGCCCGCCACCCCCGCGCCCACGAGGCTGCCGGCCCCCGGCACGAGCTTGGCCAGCTGCTGTGCGCCCCAGCGCAGGCCCAGCCCGGCGCCGCCCACCACGCCCACGGACGCCAGCCACTCGCTCGCCGCCTTGCGATCCCAGGGCCGGCCGCTGAGGTAGGCGATCCCGGTGACCATCGCGGCCTGGAGCGGCAGCAGGACGAAGGCGTCGGCGAAGGGGATCGGCGCGAGGCCGACCGTCACTGCGAGGGCCGAGCAGCTGTTGACCAGGGCGCGCCCCACGCGTCGGCGGGCCTCCCGGCCGACCTCGAACGCGCGCACCGCCTCGAGCTGGGCCGCCTCGGGGAGCCGCTCCACGATCGCCTCGCCGACCGCCTCGACGTTGTACCGCGGGGCGCTGACGTCGCCGTTGGGCAGGGCGCTGGCCGCGAGGAACGCGTCGTCGGGCTGCCCGAGCTCGGCCAGGGTCTTGCGCGCGCTCTGGAGCGCCAGCTCGATGCCCTGGGTCTTCTCCTGCGGGTAGGGCAGGGGCACGTAGCCGGGCGGCACTCCGTCGGCCTTCGTCACGACGATCACCACGGGCGCCTTGTCGCCGTCGCGGTCGAGGTGCTTCTGCAGGGCCTGCAGCGCGTCCTTGAGCCTGGCGCCGGCGTCGCGCTCGGTCCCGGCCTCGAGCACCCCGAGCAGCAGGTCGGGGCGCTGCTCCTCGAAGCCGCGCCGCGCGAGCTCGAGCAGCGCGTCCTCGCCCTCCGACGCCGGCAGCTCCATCCAGTCCAGGCGGCGGCCGCTGGCGTCGATGTGGACCCAGCGGCCCGGGTCGGGCGCGGGCATCACGCCGCTGTCCCCGAAGGTCATCGCGTGGAGGAGCGCGTTGGCGAGCGCGGTCCGGCCGCTCCCGGGGGCGCCGACCGCGACCACGCGCGGGGCGCGTCGATCGTAGAGGAGCCGCCGCAGGGCGTTGAAGTCCCGCTTCACCGAGGAGACGAACGGGAGGCGGTCGACGACCTTCACCCAGTCGTCGAGCTCCTCCTGTTCCGTGCGCCAGACGTCCTTCATGTGACTCCCGATCTCGTCCCGGACGGGGCCGGTGGCAAGCACCCATGGCAACCGCGGGGACCGCCCACCCCTTCCACCGGCAGCTCGCGTAGCCACCCCATCATCCCACAAATCCCCAGCAATCACCGCGGCTGGATCCGGTACGATGCATGCACTAGCTTCCCGCGGCGCATTTCCGGAGGTTCCTCGTGCTTCATCGTTCCATCCCGCTCTTCGCTCTCCTCGCTCTCGGCTGCGCGCCGAGCGCCCTCGACGAGGCCGTCGCCGAGACCGGCGTCAACGGCCCCTTCACGGAGGTCCCGGCGGACGGGAAGTACGACGGCAGCGCGGCGCGCGGACCGCGGGTCTCGGCCGGCGTGGCCACCGAGGTCTGGTCGGTGTCGAACGCGTGGGCGGACACGGACACCGCCGCCGCGCGTCGGGCCGGCATGGCCTGGGGCGAGGACTCGGGCCTCGACTGGGAAGAGAAGTTCGACCTCTGGGTCGCGAGCTTCGAGCTCGAGGATCGCCACCACGGCTCCGGTCAGACCTTCATCATGACCACCCCCTACGGCGAGCGCAGCTTCCACGCGCCCACCCTCGAGTGCGCCGAGGTCGCGTACCTCCTCCGCGCCGCCTTCGCGAGCTGGTACCACCTGCCGTTCTACGTGCAGGGCTGGGACAGCGAGGGCCGCCAGGCGCTCTACGTCGGCCACTTCGGCTTCATCAACGCGAGCGGCGAGCGCGTCGGCAAGTTCCCCACCTTCCGCAGCAGCTACCGCGACTACGAGGGCGACTGGAGCCCGGGTCAGCCGTGGCCGAGCGACAGCCGGCTGCGCGGATACCGCCTCGGCGACGACGACGCGATCGAGTTCCTCTCGACCGACGGCCGCGAGGTGGGCGCGGGCGCCTACTTCGACGAGATCTTCCTCAACAAGCGCGTCGGCTACTTCATGCGCCTGCTGCTCCTCTACTTCGGCAGCACCAACCTCGCGGACGGCGCGAACATGTTCCACGTGCGCCCCGAGGCGATCGCGCCCGGCGACGTGCTGCTCAAGCGCTGGCAGCGCCGCGGCATCGGCCACGTGATGCCGGTCATGCGGGTCACGCGCCACGCGGAGGACGCGCTCGAGGTGGCCATCGCGAGCGGCTCGATGCCGCGCCGCGAGCCGGTCTGGGAGGACCCGAACCGGGCCCGCTCGAGCTTCACCACCGACACGACCGGCGGCCCGGGCGAGAGCAGCGACGGCGAGCCCTACGCGGCCCTCGGCGGCGGCCTGAAGCGCTGGCGCAGCGCCGTCCTCCGCGACGGCCGCTGGCGCAACGAGGTCCCCGTGGCCGACCGCGAGGACTTCATCAACGACGCCGACCACGAGGCCATCGCGGCGCGCCCGGCCCGCTTCGAGGAGATCCTCCGCAGCCTCTCGCCGGAGGAGCGCCGCGACGTCGCGCTCCTGGCCGTCGAGGCCGCGCGCGAGCACCTGCGCAACTACCCGGCGAGCTGCGCGGCGCGCATCCGCCGCGAGGACGCGTTCGACAGCCTCTACGAGGTCATGAGCGAGCAGGGCATGGACCGGCCCACCGTCGACGCGACCTACCGCACCCTCGAGGACTACGTCTTCGCCGCCCTCGTCTACGAGGAGTCGCGCACCTGCTGCTGGAACCGCAGCACGGCCGCGATGCACGGCATCATCATGGACTACGCCGAGAAGGAGCAGGCGGACGCGGCGGCGATGGAGATGTGCGTCTCCCCGAGCGTCTTCCGCGCCGAGACCGACGGCTACGCCCGCTGGCAGACCCACGCCGAGTCGCTCGGCCGCGCCGGCGAGTGGAACGCCTGGAGCGAGGACGAGACCTGCGCCCAGCGCGACGTGCCCCAGGACACCGTCGACTCGGCCCGCGCCGGCACCGACTACTGCGCCCTCGGCGCTCCCGTGGAGCCGCCCCCGGCGGGCCTCGGCTGCGACGCGACCGGCGGCTCGACCCAGAGCGACGCCACCGCGCTCGCGAGCGGCGACTGGAACGACGCCCGGATCTGCGCGGGCGAAGAGGACTGGTTCCGCGTCGAGGCCACCGGCGAGGTGACCGTGCGCATCACCTTCGAGCACGCCGCCGGCGACCTCGACCTCGAGGCCGTCTCCGCCGACGGGACCCGGCTCGACTCGAGCACGAGCGTGCAGAACGAAGAGACCGTCACGGCCACCGGCCCGTTCTTCGTGCGCGTCTACGGCTACTCCGACGCCGCCAACGCGTACCGCATCCAGGCGGAGTAAGACGCCGAGGGCCGCGTCCCCGCGGCCCATCGTCAGCGCGATGCGCGACCCAACGCAGTCGGCGACAGCGTCGGAGTTGGCGTGAGCGACCGCCTCGGTCGCCTCGGCCGCGGCCTCGGTCGCGGATGCGGAAGGGTCGCCGATGCGGTCGCGGCCTCGGTCGCAGACTCGGTCGCGGCCTCGGTCGCAGCCTCGGTCGCGGCCTCGGTCGCAGACTCGGTCGCAGACTCGGTCGCGGCCTCGGTCGCGGCCTCGGTGGCAGACTCGGTCGCGGACGCGGTTGCGGAAGCGGTCGCAGACTCGGTAGCGGAAGCGGTTGCGGAAGCGGTTGCGGAAGCGGTTGCGGAAGCGGTCGCGGATGCGGAAGCGGTCGCGGTCGCGGAAGCGGAAGCGGTCGCGGACTCGGTCGCGGAGTCGCCCTCGGCCGCGGAGGCGGACTCGGACCCCGGGCTCGGCCGCGGAAGCGGACTCGGGCAGGCAGCGCAACTTCGGGCCCGGAGTCGGCCCCGAAGGCGGCCCGCGTCCGACATCCGCGATGGCGGCCGACTCGCCGCCGCCACCCACTCGGCTCCCGACGCCGGGCCGAGCGCGGCGGGGCTGCCGCGAGTCGCCCCTCGGGAGAAGCGACGGGAGAAGCCGGGCGGCGAGCGATTTTCGGAGAGACCGACGGGAGAGACGCCGTCCGGGAGCATCTCTCGTCGAAGTCGACGGAAGATCCGAGTGACCTCCGCCGGGAGCAAGAACGCCTCGGCGTGGGGACCAGGTGTGGCGTTTTGCGTCGCCTCCTCGCCCCACAGGCACCACCGCTGGACGTGGCACGCGTCGCGCACACGTGCCGGGCGTGTCACAGCCATCGGAGCAGGGGCGGGTCGGGGTCGAGATCGAGCTCGGCGGCCTCGCGCTCGAGCGCGCGGCGGAGATCGCGACGCGCGAGCTCGGCGGGGTCGCCACGGCGGTCTCGCGCTACGAGCGCTCCATCGAGACGCGCTGGGGGCAATTCCGCGTCGAGCTGGACTCGCGGCCGCTCAAGGAGATCGCGAAGGGGTGGGGCGCGCGACCGAGCCCGCTCGCGGAGCTGACGGCGGACGCGATCGAGGCGGTGGCCATCGAGTGGGTGCCGTGTGAGCTCGTCTCGCCGCCCATGCCCCGCGCGGACCTGCCGGTGCTGGACGACGTCTGCCGGGCGTTCGCCGAGGCCGGCGGTCGCGGCACCTTCGACGCGCTGCGCTTCGCGTTCGGGGTGCACTTCAACCCCGAGCTGCTCGACCCGCGCGCGGACGTGATCCGCGCCCACATCCAGGCCTTCGCGCTGCTCTATCGCGAGCTCGTCGAGCGCCTGCAGGTGGATCCGTCGCGGCGGGTCACGCCGTTCATCGACCCGTTCCCCCTCGACTACCTCCAGCGTCTGATGAGCGAGGGCTACGCGCCCGACCTCGCGACGCTCATCGACGACTACCTCCGCTTCAACCCCACGCGGAACCGCGCGCTCGACATGCTCCCGCTCTTCGCCCACCTGGATGAGGCGCGGGTGCGAGCCGTCGTGCCCGACCCCGCGGTCAAGGCGCGGCCCACCTTCCACTATCGGCTCTGCAACAGCCGGGTGGGCGACGAGGGCTGGTTGCTCCTGGACGAGTGGCGGACCTGGCGCCTCATCGAGACGCTCGCGAGCGACGCCGAGCGGCTGGAGTCCGCGCGTCGCCGCTGGCGGGAGCGGACCGAGCCCGACCTGCTCGACGGGCTCAAGGCGGCGGTGGGCTGGACGTGAGGCCGCGGGTGCTGGTCAGCGCGCCCCGGCGGCGCGGGCGCATCGCCTACCAGCTGACGCGCATGATGGTGCGCGCGGCGGGCGGCGAGACGCGGCGCGTGCGGCCGCGCGACGGCGAGATCCCGTGGGAGGACGCGCGGGCGGTGATCCTCGGCGGGGGCGAGGACATCGATCCCCGGCGCTATCGCGAGGAGGCCGAGGTCGAGGCGCGCCTCGATCCGGAGCGGGACGCGCTCGAGTGGGCGCTGCTCGACGGGGCCGTCCGGCGACGGCTCCCGGTGCTCGGGATCTGCCGCGGGGCGCAGCTCTTGAACGTGTACCTCGGCGGGACGCTCTTCCAGGACCTGCGCGCCGAGTTCCCGCGCCACTCGCCGCGGCGGCAGCTCCTCGCGCGCAAGCACATCACGGTCGACGCGCGGAGCCGACTGCACCGCGCGCTCGGGGCGACGTCGCTCCGGGTCAACTCGCTCCACAGCCAGGGCATCGCCGCGCTCGGGCGCGGGCTGCGGGTGTGCGCGCGCGACCACCTGGGCGTCGTGCAGGGCGTCGAGCGGAGCGCGGCGCCGCTCTGCGTCGGCGTGCAGTGGCACCCGGAGCTGCTCCCGGCGCGCGCCGAGCAGCGGCGGCTCTTCGCGGCGCTGGTGCGCGCGGCGCGCGAGGGCGAGACGGTGCGCCCGAGCGACGCTACGATCTGAGCATGCTTCGATGGCACCTCGCGATCTCGCTCGGCGTGCTGTCGAGCGGCTGGCTGATGGCGGGCTGCGGATTGTTCCTCGACGTCGACCCGCCGGACCCGCTGCTGGAGGCGGACGCGTCGGTGGACGCCGCCGTCGATGGCGGCGTCGATGGCGGCGTAGATGCGGCGACGGACGCCGGCGTGGACGCGGGCGGCGCCGTCTGCGGGAACCTGGTCGTCGAGGCCGGGGAGGACTGCGACGACGGCAACGACTTCGACGGCGACGGCTGCCGCGGAGACTGCACCTTCGAGTGCGAGGACGACGCGGACTGCGACGCGTCCGACCTCTGCCAGACGGTCGGCTGCGACCCCGCGCTCCACACCTGCGTGGTGACGGGCGGCGTGGTCTGCCCCGAGCGGCCGACGTGCGAGCGCCTGGTCGGCTGTGACCCCGCCCTCGGCTGCGTCTACGAGCCGCTCGAGGAGCTCTGCGATGGCGTCGACCAGGACTGCGACGGGGCCGTCGACGAGGGAGCCGGTCTCCTGTGCGGGGCCGACGTCGACGAGGACGGCTTCGGCACCCCGGACGGCGCCGTCGTCTCCTGCGAGTCGACCTGCCCCGACGGAGCCTCGGCCGACGTCCGCGACTGCTGGGACGGGCCGAGGAGCGCGCCCTTCGGGCCGCCGGGGCCCCAGCTCGCCAACCCGGCGCAGGTGAACTGGTTCCTCGAGCCGCGCGGAGACGGCAGCGGGAGCTTCGACTGGAACTGCGACGGGCTCGAGGAGCCGCGCTGGCCCGATCTCTACGACGGGACGTGCGACGCCGCGCGCGGCGCGTGCCGGCCCCAGTCGGGCTGGACCGTCGGCTTCGTGCCGCCCTGCGGCGAGGCGCGTCACGCGTTCATCGCGTGCAACAACGGCTTCGGCGGCACGTGCGTGCCGGTCATGAGCAACGAGCGCCAGCCCTGTCGATGACCCGGCCGCCTTCGTTGTAGCCTCGGGGGCGATGACCTCGCCGACCTTCCCCGAGCGCTTCAACATGGCCGACTACTTCCTCGACGCGCGCGTGCGCGAAGGGAAGGGCGAACGCGTCGCGGTTCGCGTGGGCGCGCGCTCCTGGACCTATCGGGAGGTGCAGGAGATGGCCGACCGCTGCGGCCACGCGCTGAGGGACCGCGGCGTCGACCTCGAGGACCGCGTGCTGCTGTTGCTCTACGACGGCGTCGAGTTCGCGGCGGGGTTCTTCGGGCTGCTCAAGGCGGGCGCGACCTTCTGCATGGGCAACCCCCTCTCGAACGAGGCCGACTTCGACTACCTGCTCGAGTACACGCGCGCCCGCGCGGTGATCGCCGACACCGAGACCCTCGAGCGGCTCGCGCCGGCCCTCGCGAAGCACCCGCGCTGCAAGGTCCGCTTCGCCGTCGGCGAGGGCGCGCTCACGGACGGCTTCGAGCGCCTCGAGGACGCGCTCGCGGCCGCGTCGAGCGAGACGGACAACGCCGACACGCACCGCGACGACGTGGCGGGCTGGCTCTTCACGAGCGGCACGACGGGCAAGCCGAAGGGCGCCGTGCACTTCCACCGCGACTTCCCCTTCAACACCGAGTGCTACGCGAAGGGCGTGCTCGGGCTGAACGAGGACGACGTCTTCGTGAGCGTGTCGCGTCTCTTCTTCGGCTACGCGACGGGCACGAACTTGATGTTCCCCTTCGCGGTGGGGGGGACCGCGGTGCTCTTCCCCGACAAGCCCACCCCGGAGCGCATCTTCAGCCACGTGGAGGATCACGGCGTGACGGTGCTGACCAACGTGCCGGCGATGATCCGCAAGATGGTCGACCACCCCGAGGCGGAGGCGCGGAAGATGGCGTCCTTGCGCATGTGCCTGAGCGCCGGCGAGGCGCTCCCGCCGGCGCTCTACGCACAGTGGCAGGCGCGCTGGGGGCACTGCGAGATCCTCGACGGGATCGGCTCGGCGGAGATGTTCCACATCTACATCACCAACTACCCGGGGGACGTGGTGCCGGGCTCGCTCGGGCGGACCGTGCCGGGCTACGAGGCGCGCGTGGTCGGACCCGACGGCCAGGACGTGCCGGACGGCGAGATGGGGCGCCTCTGGATCCGCGGCGAGAGCGCGGCGCTCTGCTACTGGCGCGACCAGGAGAAGAGCCACGCCGTCTTCAAGGGCGACTGGGTGGTCAGCGCCGATCTCTTCACGCGTCGAGACGGCTACTACTTCTACGCGGGCCGCGGCGACGACATGCTGAAGGTGCGCGGCATGTTCGTCTCGCCCCTCGAGATCGAGGACTGCCTCTGCCGCCACGCCGCGGTGCAGGAGTGCGCGGTGGTGGGCGTCGACGACGGCGCGGGGCTGACGGTGCCGAAGGCCTTCGTGGTGCTGCGCGAGGGCCACGCGGCGAGCGACGACCTGGTGAGCGAGCTGCAGCAGCACGCCAAGACCGAACTCGCGCGCTACAAGTTCCCCCATCACGTCTCGTTCGTCGACGCGCTCCCGCGGAACGACCGCGGCAAGGTCGTGAGGCGGCTGCTGGTCTAGCAGTGTCCGGCAAAGATGACTGCGCGCGCCTCGCCGGCGGGACAGCGCGCCCAGCGCGCCAGTCGCTCCTCCGAAATGCTTCAGCATTTCGTCGTCGGCCCGGCGCGCTGGACACGCCGTCGCGCTCGGCGATGC
>JAVJQK010000141.1 GCA_040218145.1 Sandaracinaceae bacterium
GACCGGGACGGGAGTGTTGTCCCGTCCCGGTCGGCCGATGGCCCGTCTACTTGCCGGCGAGCTTGACGAGGGTGCCGATGATCTTGTTGAGGCGGTCGAGGACATCGGGATCGATGGAGTCGAGGATTCCGTCGGCGACGGCGACCTCGAGACAGGCGACCACCTCGTTCGCGGAGCCGAGGGCCGTGTGGTAGCGGCTGTGCCGGTTGCGGCCGCGCGAGTAGGCGCCCTCGGCGATGTTGAGCGGTACCGACTTGGCGGCGCGGCGGAGCTGCCGAGCGTGGTCGGCGTCCTCGCGCGCGATCGCGAGCCGGTAGGCGCGAACCTCGGTGACCATGGCGACGGCGTCGTCGTAGATGCGGAGCTTCATGGGAGCGTTTCCTCGTGCGCTCGCGTCCAGCGTCGCGTGAGTGCGGCGCTTCGTCGATCGCACCCCTCCGAGCAATCTCCGCGCGCAGGGCGCGTCAGGGACGAGGGCCCGCAGGGCCCGAAGCCGGCGTAGCCGGCGCCGCAGGCGTCCTTGACGCGCCCGAGCACGGAGATACCGTGGAGGGGGCATCGGCGAAGAACCTCCATACCAGACAACGGGAAGCCGAATTGCGTACGTAACGCGGCGTGTCCGCAGCCGCTTCCGTTCCCGCTCCCCCTACCGCTCCCGCTACCGCTACCGCTACCGCTACCGCGACCGCTACCGCTACCGCTACCGCGACCGCGACCGCTACCGCTACCGCTACCGCGACCGCGACCGCTTCCGCTTCCGCTACCGCTACCGCGACCGCGACCGCGACCGCGACCGCTAACCGCTGCCGCCTCCGGCACCGCTACCGCGACGCGCTACCGCGACCCGCTACCGCGGCCAGATAGCCATAACGAGAGTGGGTGAGCCCGTGGGGCGAGGCATCGGCGAGCGACTCGAGGCACGACCACGAGATTCACCCCACGCACTCCGACGAGGAGCAACGCAGGTCGCCCGGCGGGCCGACCCGCCGGCTCATGCACTCCGCGGAGGACATCTCGCCGACGACCCTCCCCTCGCAGGCCCCGCCCCGCTGGCGAACACACACCGCGTCAGCGACAGGTGACCCTGCAGCCGTCACCGACCGAGGCGTCGTCGGTCGGATAGTTCTGACAGCAGTCCCCCGAGCGCTCGCAGCAGGACGCGCTGTACACCGAGCCGCCGCAGCCAGACGGGGTCTCGAACGTCGAGATGCAGCTCCCCCAGCGCTCGTCGTCGCCGCAGGTCTGGCGTCCCCAGGCGTCGTCCGAGTCCTCGTTGCACCAGCGCCGAGAGCCGGGCTCGCAGCGCTGGCAGTCTACGTCCGCGCAGTCCACGTGGCCGTCGCAGTCGCCGTCGACGCCATCGCCGCACATGGTCTCGGCCAGCTCGCAGCCGCAGAGCCCGGGGCGCCGGCAGTCGCGATCGTCGCAGTCCGAGTCTCCGTCACAGTCGTTGTCGTCCGAGTCCGTGCAGCGGATCTCGAAGATGAACGGGAACTCCGGCGTGCACCCCGGGATGGGGAACGGCGACCGGCACGCGCTCGCCGACTCGCAGTCGCGGTCGAGGCAGTCCACCGCGCCGTCGCAGTCGTTGTCGATGGAGTCGTCGCAGCGCGCGTCGGCTTCGGCCACACAGGTCATCCGGCACGCCGCGAACGACGCGCAGGCCGGGTCGTCGCAGTCCACGCGGCCGTCACAGTCCTCGTCCACGCCGTCGTCGCAGACGGTCTCCTCCGCCTCGCAGGATCCCTCTCCGTCATTGCCGTCGCAGTCCTCGTCGACGCCGTTGCCGGGGATCTCGCGCGCGGGGAGCACCGCGCCTTCGCAGCTCCCGAACGCCTCGAACTCGCCGAAGGGCTCGCACGTCTGCACCCCGTCGCGACACGCGCCCACCCCGCGGCGCGTCACCGTGCCCGGCCAGCAGCCCTGCCGCTCGCCGACCGTGCACGGGCACGCGTCGTCGATGAGCCCGTCGCCGTCGCCGTCGATGCCGTCGTAACAGATCTCGCCCGACGTCATGGGCGCGTCCATCCGCGCGCGCCCGCCGTCCTCCACGAGCCCCACCACGCGGCGGCCGTTGCAGCCGACCGCGACGAGGCACGAAAGAGAGACGAGGACCAAGCGAAGGAGCACGGCCTGAGGGTAGCCGAGAGCGGCTTCGCTTGCCCTCCCGTCGCGGCCGGCGGTACGAGTACGGATGGCCGACGAAGCGGACGAGAAGAAGCGCGCGCCCAAGCCCCCGCCCGTGGAGCGCAGCGCGGTGACCCACCACGAGGTCAGCATCGGCGGGCAGGCCGTCGCCTACCGCGCGACCGCGGGCACGCTCTTTCTCCGAGGCGACGACGACGAGCCGACGGCCGAGGTCTTCTACGTGGCCTACGAGCGCGAGGACGCGGAGCCGTCGGATCGACCCATCACGTTCGCCTTCAACGGCGGCCCCGGCTCCTCCGCGGTGTGGCTGCAGCTCGGCGCGCTCGGCCCGCGGCGCGCCGACGTGCCCGACGCGGCGCCGAGCCCGCCCCCTCCGCATCACCTCGTCGACAACGCCGAGAGCATCCTCGACGTGACCGACCTCGTCTTCGTGGACCCCGTCGGCACGGGCTACAGCCGCCCGCTCGGGGAGACCAAGGGCGACGCCTTCCACGGCGTGAAGGAGGACGTCACGTCGGTCGGCGAGTTCGTGCGGCGCTACCTCAGCCGTCACGCCCGCTGGAACTCGCCCCGCTTCCTCGCCGGCGAGAGCTACGGCACCACCCGCGCGGCGTCGCTCGCGGCGCACCTCTCGCGCGAGGGCCTGATGGTCAACGGGCTGGTGCTCATCAGCCCGGCGCTGATGTTCCAGACCATCGTGTTCGAGACCGGCAACGACCTGCCGCACCTCCTCTACCTCCCGAGCTTCGCGGTCACGTCCGCCTTCCACGGGGCGCTCGAGGCGAAGCCGAAGGACCTCGGCCCCTTCCTCGCGGAGGTGGAGACCTTCGCGCTCGAGGAGTACGCGCCCGCGCTCCTCGCCGGGGCGTCGCTCCCGGACGAGCGTCGCCGCGCCATCGCGACCCGCCTCGCGGGGTGGACCGGGCTCTCCGAGGACGTCTGGCTGCGCTACGACCTGCGGGTCGATCTCGCGCGCTACTGCCGTGAGCTGCTGCGCGCGGACGGTCGCATCGTCGGCCGGCTCGACTCGCGCTTCACCGGCATCCTGGCCCACGCCAACGACGACCCGCTCGAGAACGACCCGGCGCTCCACTACCCGTACGGCGCGTACGCCGCGCTCATCAACGACTACCTCCGACGCGAGCTGCGCTACGAGGAGGAGCGGCGCTACGAGGTGCTCAGCTTCGCGGTCAACGAGGGCTGGAAGTGGCACGACGAGAAGCGCTTCGGCTTCATCAACGCCGCGGCGGATCTACGGCGCGCCATGGTCGAGAACCCGCACCTCCGGGTCTTCTTCGGGAGCGGGCTCTACGACATGGCGACGCCTTACTTTGCGTCGATGCACACCGCGCGTCACCTCGGCCGGGAGTCGCAGATCCAGGGCAACATCCACGAGGCCTTCTACGAGTCGGGCCACATGATGTACCTGCACGAGCCCTCCCGGAAGAAGCTCCGGGCCGACCTCGTGAGCTTCTATGGCGAGGCCACGGGAGGCGGGGGTCAAGCCGCGAGCCGGAGCTGACCCTTTCGCGCGCGCTTGTCCTCGTACATGCGCTCGTCGGCCGCGGCGAGCACCTCGGCGCCGTCGTGCCCGTCGGGGCCGGCGACCGCGAGGCCCATGCTGACCCGCAAGCGCACGCCGCACACGCTCTGGCTCTCGATGCCTTCGCGCACGCGCTCGGCGACGATCTCGGCGCCTCCGACGTGCGTGTCCGGCAGGAGGATGGCGAGCTCGTCGCCGCCGAGGCGCGCCACGAGGTCACCCGCGCGCACCTGCTCGAGGCAGGCGGTCGCCGCGAGGCGGATGGCCTCATCGCCGGCCGCGTGACCGAAGCGATCGTTGATCTCCTTCAGACAGTCGAGGTCGAGCAGGAGCACGGCCGGGCCGCCAGCGCGACGGCGCCGCGCGAGCTCACGCCGGAGCGCGTCCGCGAACGAGCGGCGATTGGCCAGGCCCGTCATCGCGTCCTCGGTCGCGAGCCGTTCGAGCTCGTAGACGCGGATCGACTTCTCGGCGAGCGCGTCGACCAGCGCCCGCATTCCCTGCGAATCTTCGCCGAGCAGCTTCGCGGCCTGTCGCCACTGCCGCTCCAGCTCCATCGGACCATCGGCGCTCACGAGCGCCTTGAGTGCATGAACGAGCTCTTCACAAACCTGGGTCATCCCCGACCTCCTACTTCCTTGCGGCATCCCGCCGTCACGCAGGAGTTCGGATCGAATGGGGACGTCCTTGAGCGTTCATTTCCAGTGAGACCGATTTTCCGTCGTCACGGTCGGCGCACGCGAACCCCACCGCCCAACCGCGGGGTCGGACCCCGACGCTGGGCCGACGTAGAGGGTCGCCGGACCGCGGGCCGCTGACTCCGCGACGGCGCCGTCACACGAGGCGCCGGTCGCTGCACCCGCGGCGCGGGCTGCGTGATCCGCGGCGGCGCCTGCACCCGCGGCGCGGGGCGCTGAATCCGGGGCGCGGCCTGCACGCGCGGCGGCGCCTGCACGCGCGGCGTGGGCTGCACGATCCGCGGCGGCGCCTGCACCCGCGGCGCGGGGCGCTGGATCTGCGGCGGGCGGCTGGGGACCGTGACCCGCGGCGCCTGGCGCACGGGGCGCTCGACGCGAGGCACGGGCCGCGGCGCCGCCATGCGCGGAGGAGCCTGCACCCGCGGCGGGATCTGAACCCGCGGAGCCGGCGTCGGCCTCGTGATCTGGGGCCTCGGCGCCGGACGGATGGCGGTCCTCGGCGGCAGCCGGACGTGCAGGTCCCCGGCGGGGCGCGCACGCTCGCGCAGCCCGTCCGAGTGGACCACCACCGTCCCGTGGGACGGCTCGCTGCCCGCGGACGGCTGCCGCGGCCGGACGCTCGCGCTCGGACCGCCCCGCACCGCGGGATCTCCCGGCCGCCGCGCGCGCACCGGCTCTCCTCGTCGCCGCGGCCTGACCGTGGCGCGACCTCCCGGGTCGGCGACCCGCGGTCCACGCGGCGAGCGGGCACCCACGCGCCGCCCGCGCGGCGGACGGGCCCGCACCCCACGGCGCCCCGGCCCGCGCGCCCGCACCGTCGAGGGCCGCGGGTGCCCGAAGCCGCGCACCCCCCGGCGTCCCATCCAGGTCCGCGGCGGCCCCGCGTACCCGGACGTGTAGGTCGCCGTCGCGAAGGGGGCGCAATCCGAATAGAACGTCTGCACCTCGGCGAGCGAGTAGGCATAGCTCGTCACGAAGTCAGCGAGCAGGAGCGTCGTGTCGATGAACACCCATGCCTGCAGCGGCGGCGTGCCCTCGACCAGCCGCGGCGCCCAGCCCACGACCTCGCGCTCGTCCGAGTAGCGCCACTCCACCCAGCCGGGTCCCCACTCCGTGTCCGGCACCCAGGCCCAGCGTCCGTCCTCGAGCACGATCCACCCGCCGTAGTGCGTCACGGCCCAGCCGATCGCGTCGTAGGAGACCCACTCGACCCCCTCCTGCGTCTCCACCCAGTGCCCGTTCTGGTAAGGCCGATAGCCCTCGTCGAACGGCACGAACACGCGCCCGTGCCGCGTGTGATCGCGCCACTCCCCGTACGGCGCGAGCTCCTGATAGAAGAGCTGGATCGTCACCGACACCGAGCTGCCGGACGTCGCCAACACGTGACGCTCCGCCCGAGGCACCTCCATCGCGCTGCCGTATTCGATGGATCCGCACGCGCCACAGACGAGCGCGAAGACGACGACGTGAGCCCTGTGCATGCTCTCACCCTGGTCGAGTGAGCGCGCGCATTCACGCGAAAAGCCGCGCCCCGGCTCCGAAAAACCGAGGCCCTTCGCCAGAAAGTCGCCGGTAGCACCTGCGCTGCCGGCCCGACGAGCGACGAGCGCCAGCGAAGTCGCGCCCGGAAGCGGGTCCCCAGAAAGTCGCCGGTAGCACCCTGCGCTGCCGTCCCGACGAGCGACGAGCGCCAGCGAAGTCGCGCCCGGAAGCGGGTCCTCCGCGGCAGCGGGCGCCCAGCTTTCGCGCAGCGAAAGCGCGAGGCGCGTGGCTCACGCGCGAAGCGCGGGACACGGGCGACGAAGTCGCCCGACTTGGGTTGGGGGGGCCCCGTGGAGCCGGCGCAGCGATGTTTGCGAAGGGCGCGAAGCGCCCGCAGCGAACATCGTTGCGACGGCGCAGCGGGGGGGAGGGGCTTGAAAAGCCCCGCCCAAAAACTCGAGGCGCGAGGCGCGTGGCTCACGCGCCTCGCGCGGGACACGGGCGACGAAGTCGCCCGACTTGGGTTAGGGGGGCCCCGTGGAGCCGGCGCAGCGATGTTTGCGAAGGGCGCGAAGCGCCCGCAGCGAACATCGTTGCGACGGCGCAGCGGGGGGGAGGGGCTTGAAAAGCCCCGCCCAAAGTTCAGTATCGCTTGCCCATTTTCAGGGCGCGGACGAGGTCGTTGGGGGACGAGGCGGCGGCGCGGGCCGTGTTCTCGTCGATCAGGCCGTCGCGCACCATCTGGATCAGCTGCTGATCGAAGGTGTGCGTGCCGTACTCGCTCGTGCCGCTCTCGAGCGCCTGGCCGAGGCCGCGGAAGCGGTTGGGATCGCGGATGCAGTCCTGCACGGTCGGGGAGCGCATGAGCACCTCGGTCGCGAGGATGCGCTCCTTGGCCCCACGGCGCTGGACGAGCCGCTGGCTGATCACCCCGGCGAGCGCGTCGGCGAGGCGCTGCCGCAGGGTGTCGCGGTGGCCCTCCGGGTAGAAGTGGATCATCCGGCTGATCGCGCGCGCCGAGTCCTGGGCGTGCAGGGTCGAGACGACCACGTGCCCCGCCTCGGCTGCGCTGAGCGCGATGTCGAACTCGTCGGGGGTGCGGATCTCGCCGACGAAGATCCAGTCCGGATCCTCGCGGAGCGCGCCGATGAGCCCCTGCCGCACGTCGTCGACGTCGCGGCCCACCTCGCGCTGCGAGAAGGTCGAGCGGTACTCCTCGAAGAGGTACTCGACCGGGCTCTCGATGGTGACGATGTGCTTGCTGCGCTCCTGGTTCACCAGCTCGAGGAGCGACGCGATGGTCGTGCTCTTGCCGTTGCCCGTCGCGCCCGTCACGAGCACCAGGCCGCGATCGAGCGCGGTCAGGCGCTTGGCCACCGGGGGCACGCGCAGCGTCGCGAAGTCCGGCACCGGCGACGGAATGGTCCGCAAGACCAGCGCCGCGGTGTTGTTCTGCCGATAGAAGTGCACGCGGAAGCGGCCGACGTCGGGCACCTCGCACGCGAAGTCGCCCTGCTTGGCCTGGAGCCGCTCCTCGGGGATGTCCGCGTAGGACGCGAGCATGTCCCGGACCAGCTCCACGAAGCGCGGCGGCAGCTCGGGGTGATCGAGCGGACGCAGCGATCCCTCCATGCGCACGATCGGGGCGTGCTTGGCGCGGAGGTGCACGTCCGACGCGCCCGCGGCCAGCGAGCCCTTGAGGATGCGGAGCAGCGCGTCGGTGACGCGCTGGATGCTGCCGCCCCCCGAGTTGCTCTCCTGAATGGTCGCCGCGACGCTCATCCCGCCGCCGCCTGCTTCTCGCGCACCTGTCCGATCGGCGCGTCCACCGAGAGCCCGCGGCGCTCGATCATCACCTGTCGGCCCACGCGGGACTCCACGCCGACGACCAGCGGCGCCATGAGGTTCGCGGTCGGCTGGCTGCCGTCGCCGGGCACGTTGACGACCAGCGCGATGGCCTTCTCTTCGTCGAGGTCGAGCGCGGCGCGCGCCTCCTCCACCGGGTAGCCCGGCCAGGCCTCCTCCGCGTCGACCACGAGGAGCTGCACCTCCGGATCCTGGCAGCTCATGAGGCAGCGGATGGGGTTGCCCTCGTCGAGATCGCACAGCACGAAGCGCTCGTGATCGCGCAGCCCGAAGAGGCCCTCCGGGAAGCGGATCTCCGCGCCCGCGGCCACGCCCTCCTCGACGACCTTCGCCAGCGCGAGGCGGTTCTGCTCGCTGACGCGCTCGACGAGCTCGGCGCGGTGCACCGGCAGCTCCCTCGGCGCGCGAATGCCGAGCCGCACGCGGCCGCCCGACACGCTCACGACGGTGACTTCGATGTCACCCCCGATGGTGATGGTCTGCCCGACCCTTCTCGTGAGCGTCAACATTTCTTACTAGCCTCCCATCTCCACCAGTGACGGTGGCGGCATCCTTGCCGCGATGGCCAGCGCCTGCTGAAGGGCGCTCTCAGCCTTGACCAGATCCGTGAACGCCTCGACCGGGTCTGCCTCGGTCAAGGTCGCGCGACGCCGGATCGCTTCGTCGCGCACGCGCGCCGCGGCCGCCTGGGCCTGCTGCAGCGCTTGCTGGTGTGCGCCCGCGTTGGCGCGGCCGTTGGCGACCTGGTCGACGCTGGTCGCGAGCCCGCCGATCGACGCGTGGATCGCGTCTCCGTCGTTCGCGTTGAGCGCCGCCTCGAGGTCGTCGAGGGCGGTGAACGGGTTGGTGCCGCCGGTCACGCCGAAGATGGCGGCCGCGCTCACCTGGGTCGGGAGCCGCAGGCCGGGGCCGACCTCGATCTCCTTGAGCTGCGTCTCGCCGAGGTAGGCGCCCGTCGGGTCGAAGGGCGTGCGGTCGACGCTGAGCCCGCTGAAGACGTACTCGCCTTCGATCTTCGTGTTGCTGAGGTTGAGCAGCTCCGCGCGGAGCGCGCTGACCTCGGTCGCCATCGCGGCGCGGTCGTTCAGGGACACGTGGTCGTTGGCGCCCTGCACCGCGAGCTCCCGCGCGCGGGAGAGGATGTCGCCGATGCCGCCGAGCGTGTCGTCGACCGCCTGCAGCCGGTCGATCGCCTCGCCGCTGATCTTCTCGATGGCCTGGCTCCGGCGCTCGCGGCTCTTGGTGCCGCGCGCGAGCCCCGCCGCGACGGGATCGTCGGACGGCTTCTCCACGCGGAGCCCGCTCGAGGCGATGCGCTGCTTGTCGAAGAGCGCCTCTCGGTTGCCCGTCACGCCGCGCGTGGCGAGCTCGTGCATCATCGAATCAGAGACACGCATGGCTCACCTCCCCAGGTTCACGAGCTCTTGGAGCATCGTGTCCGCCGCTTGTACGACCCGAAGGGAAGCCTGGTAGCCCCGCTGGTAGCGGCTCAGCGCGATCATCTCCTCGTCCATCGAGACGCCGGAGACGCTGTCGCGCATGGATTGAATCTGGGCCGCCGCGTCGTCCGCGAAGGCCGCGTCGAGGTGCGCGTGGCGGATCGAGGTGCCCGCCTCGCTGACGAGCGCGCCGAGCGACTCCTGCGCCGTCATCGTCGCGCCCCGCGCCACGTCCGCGTCGGCGAGCGCGGCGAGCGCGAGCGCGTTGCGGTTGTCACCCGCGGCGAGCGCCGGGTCGGTCGCGGCCGCGAGCCGGTCGGGCTGGCCGAGCACGTCGGTCGAGACCGAGAACGCGGCCGCCGCGCCGTCCACCGCGGTCAGCGGCGTGAACAGGTTGCGCCCCGTGACGCCGTCGGTGCCGTAGCCCGCCGCGTGCACGCCGTTGTAGGCGGCGGCGAAGTCGAACGCGAGCTGGTCGAGCGCGGCCTCCGAGTCGGCGAGCGCGCCGTCCCGCGCCGCCACGAGCCCGCCCAGGCGGCCGCTGTCCGCGTAGCCCGTGACGTCCTGGTCGACGCCCGAGGTGCGCCGGAAGAGATGCATCGCGCCCGTCGTCGCGTCGGGCTTCGCCGAGAGCTGCGCCACCGTGCCGTCCGGGTTCACCAGCGACGGGCCGCCGCCGAGCGTGATCTGCACCGCGCCGCTGTCTTCGGTGATGACCTCGACGGGGATCTTCTCGCCGAGCTCGCGGATGAGCTGGTCGCGCCGGTCGCGCAGATCGCTCGCCTCGCGGCCGCCGATCTCCGACTTCTGGATCTGGATGCCCAGGTCGCCGATGGAGCGGAGCATGCCGTTGATGCCCGTGACCTCGCGCTCGATCTGCGTGTCGATGTCCCCGCGGGTGCGGTCGATCTCGCGCGCCGCCTGGTTGAACGCGACCGAGAGCCGCTCCGCCGTGGCGAGCACCTGCCCGCGCGTGGCCGGGTCGGCGGGCCGCCCGGTCAGCTCGCTGAGCGCGACCTCGAAGTCGTCGAGCGACGCGCCGAGCCCGCCCTCCACGTCGGCCAGCACGCGGTCGAGCACCGAGAGCGCCTCGCTGCGCGCGGTCGCTTCGCTCTTCGCGCCCGTCGCGCCGAGCAGCCGCCGCTCGAGGAACTGGTCCATGATGCGCCGCGAGCCGCGCACGCGGACCCCGCCGCCGCCGTCGGGCGGAGGGCTGATCGGCTCGAGCCGCACGTCGCGCCGCGTGTAGCCCACCGTGTTGGCGTTCTGCGCGTTCTGCGACGTGACGCCCATGGCGTAGCCCTGCGCGTGCAGGCCGGTGGCGCCGGTGTTCAGGAGACCGAAGAGGCTGCTCACAGCACACCTCTCGTCAGGCGCGGGCCCTCGGGCGTCTGCTCGCGGCCGTCCGCCCCGTAGGCGCCCTGCGCGTCGACGCCGGCGAGGGCGCGGTGCAGGAGGACGAGCTGACGGATCAGGCCGACGTTGGCGCGGGCGATCTCGGCGAGCCGACGGAACCGCGGCCCCTCGAGGCCCCCGGCGTCGCGCACGCGGTCGAAGAGCGCGCGCTTCTCCTCCTGCAGCCCCTCGAGGCACGCCACATCCGCACCGAGGGCCGCCTGGCGCTCACGGTCGAGGACGTCTCCGAGCTCTTGCAGAAGGTCGTCCATGTCTCAGCGCTCTTCGTCGAACATCGCGGAGGCGATGCGCTCGGGGTCGATGCGGAACTCGCCGTCCAGGATGGCCTGCTTGAGGCGGGCCACCTTCTGGGCGTCGGGCTGCTCGGGCGCGCGGGCTTCACGCATGGCGCGCGCCGCGTCGCTCATCTCCACCTCGGCCGCCGGGCGACCGACGGCGCTCTCCGCCTTGGCGGACTCGCTCGCCGGGGCGCCCTTGCGCTCACGGGTGGACTCGATCTTCGAATACGGGTTCTGGCCGGTGATCTTCATGGATGGGTCTCCGAGCTTTCATTCGGACGGTCCGAGGTCGAGCTTGAGGAAAAAGATCGATTTTCTTCCGATTCGCCCATTCGCGCCGCGTCATGCACGGAAGCATTGGCGTTTTCGTGGATCGGCCGCTCCGGCCGCGCCCCATCCTGGGGACGTCGGAGGGCGATGATGTGGATGGAGTCGAAGCCGCCGCGCGCGTCCTCGCCGCCCGGGTTGCCGTAGCGGTTCCAGGTGCGGCGGGTCAGGTGCATCGCGCCGCGCGAGCGCCCCTCCCAGCCGTCGAAGACCACGCGCTGGACGCGGCCCTGCTCGTCGTAGTCGACCTCGTGCACCCGCTCGACGACGCCCATGTGGCCGGAGCGGCCGTCGACGCTCGAGCCGGTGAGCATGAACGCCCGGTCGCCGCGCACGATGGCGGAGTCGAGGCTCTCGGCCGTCTCGCCGGTCACGACCTCGCCCCACTCGCCGCGGAGCTGCCCCGCGTTCGCGTCGGCCGTCACCCCGTCGGGGCCCATGTAGCCCCAGCCGCGCGTGCGGCCGACGAGCGGGACCTCGAAGCCGGCCCGGCGCGCCATCTCGAACGCGAAGAGGTTGCACTTGTAGTTGTCCTCGAAGCCGGCCGCGTCGCGCACGTTGAACGCGGCCACGCCGTCGGGCCCCTCGGTCGCGAAGTCGCTCGCGAGGTCCGCCTCGGTCAGCCGCCCGGCGCGCCCCCACTGGGTCGCCACGCCGTCCGAGCCGAGCATCTGTCGCGCGATCCCCTGGAGCCGCCCCGTCATGCCGGAGAGCACCGAGCCCGCGGGCGGCCGCGCCTCGATCACCTCGCCCACCGTGCGCGGCTCGAACGGCGTGAGCGGCCGCAGGGCTGTGTCATTCCGCTGCTCCATCATGCGCTGGTAGGCGGCGGGGCCGAGCATCGAGCGCTCGATCGTCGAGCGCATGCCCATGCCGCCCGCCGCGGTCAGCGAGTCGGCGAAGCTCTGGTCGAACATGTGCGCGTACATCTCGGAGCCCGCGCCGCTGCCGAACATGCCGCCCTCGCCGCCGACCGTGCTCCGCATCACCGACACCAGCTGCTGGATCAGCAGGCCCTCGAACTGGCCGGCCGCGCTCTCCACGCGCTCCTGCCGCCGCTCGGCCTCGGCCGCCGGGTCGGGCTGGGTGGGGATGCCGGGCACGCCGGCGCCGGGGAGGCCGACGGTCACTGGACCTCGATCTCCGCGTGCAGCGCGCCCGCCGTGCGCAGCGCCTGGAAGATGGCGATGAGGTCCCGCGGCCGGGCGCCGAGCGCGTTGAGCGCGTTGACCACGTCCTGCAGGTTCGCGGCGGGGCCGATGCGCCGGAGCGCGCCGCCCTCGGACTGCACCTCCACGTCGCTCTGCTCCACCACCGCGGTGTCTCCGTCCGCGAGCGCGTTCGGCTGCGAGACCGCCTGCTGCTCGCGGATCTGCACCGTGAGCCCGCCCTGGGCCACCGCGACCTCGCTGATGGTCACGTTCGCGCCGACCACCACCGTGCCCGTGCGCTCGTCGATGACGATCCGCGCGCGGCTCTCCGGATTCACCTCGAGGATCTGGAGCCGCGCGAGCAGCCCCACGCGGTCCTCCGCGTCGTCGTCGGGCACCGTGATCCGCACCGTGCCCGAGTCGATCGCGCGGGCCGCGCCGTCGCCGAGCTCCCCGTTGATCGCCTCGGCCACGCGGCGCGCGGTGATGAAGCTGGGCGCGCGGAGCGTGAGCGTCAGCGGCCCCTCGGTGGGCAGCCCGTTGCCGGGCACGCGCCGCTCCACGATGGCGCCCTCGGGCACGCGGCCGGCCGTGAGGTGATTGCGGCTGACGCTGCTGCCGCTCGCGCCGCTCGCGCCGAAGCCGCCGAGCAGCACCGCGCCCTGCGCGACCGCGTAGACGTTCCGGTCCGCGCCGTAGAGCGGCACCTGCAGGAGCGTTCCGCCGGCGAGGCTGCGCGCGTTGCCGAGCGACGAGACCGTGACGTCGATGTGCGTGCCCGGGTTGGCCGACGCGGGGAGCGTCGCGGTCACCATCACCGCGGCCGCGTTGCGCGTCTGGATCATGCGCGGGTCGATGGTCGCGCCGAGCCGGCGGAGCATCGCGGCGGTGGACTGCAGCGTGAAGCGCGCCTGGCCCGAATCGCCCGTGTTGTTGAGCCCCACGACGAGCCCGTAGCCGACCAGCTGGTTCTCGCGGACCCCGTCCACCTCGCAGAGCTCGAGGATGCGGGCCGCGTGCGCGGGCTGCGGCGTGAAGACGGCCAGGGCCAAGAGCGCGATGGGGAGAATCTTGCGGGACATCATCATGCTCACATCGGGTTGACGTGACCGAGGAGCTGCTGCAGCCAGCCGGGGCGCTGGTTCTGCGTCAGATCGCCGCGGCCCGAGAACTCGATCTCGGCGTCGGCGATCCGGCTCGAGGGCACGGAGTTGTCGGCCTGGATGTCCTGCGGGCGGATGACGCCCGAGACGTAGATGTGGAGCTCCTCTGCGTTGATGAGCAGCACCTTCGTGCCCTCGATGAAGAGGTCGCCGTTGGGCAGCACGCGTCGCACGCGCACCGCGATGTCCGCCTCGATGTTGCTCGAGCGGCTTGTGTTGCCGCTCCCATCGAACTGCGTCGTGCTCATCAGGTTGAGCAGCTGCGAAGGGTCGAGGTCGGGGTATGCGCCCTGGAGCGCGGCCATCAGCCCGAAGAGCCCGCCGATCCCGAAGTTGAAGTTGCTCTCGCGGTCCATCGAGGTCGACGCGTCGCCGATGGCGCGCGGGTTCTCGTCCACGCTGATGGTCACGAGATCGCCCACCATGCTCGCGCGGAAGTCGGCGAAGAGCCCACGGCTGCGGTCCTGCCAGAGGCTGCCGCCCGACACGGGCGTGCTCTCCTCCTCGTAGGGCCCGGGCTCGTACTCCCGATGCCGCGCGGTGTAGTCGCGGATGTGCGACTGCGGATAGCAGCCGGCCAGGATCACGAGCGAGATCAACGGCGCGAAGCGCTTCACGGGACCACCTCCACGGTGTCGGCGTCGATGACGCGGGCGCGCAGACCGCTCCGCGTCTGAAGGTTCTGGATGCGGATCACGTCGCCCACCCGCCCGGGCTGGCGCGCGACCCCGGGGGCGCTGGCCTCCACCGCGCCGAAGCGCGCGATCACCCGCACCCGCCGTCCGGGCGCGATGACAGGGGCGGGACAGGACACGCGGGCTTGCGCCGGTACGCGGACCTCGCGGCCGCCAGCGCGGAGAATGACGACCACCGGCGCGGCGCCCGACGAGCGCGGCGCCTGCCCTTCGGCCTCCACCTCGAGCGGCCCCTGCGCCACCGACGCGTCCCCGCGGACCGTCAAGTCGTCGACGGTGCAGGGCGCGAGCGCCTGCCGCACCGCCCCGCGGGACAGCTCCGCCAGCGCTTCCGAGTCCAGCGCGCGCGCCTCCCGGCGAACCCGGGTGGCCCGAGGGATGGCGAGCCCCCGCACATCTCGTCCCGCGCGCCGCAGCGCCGCGAGCACCTCGCTCCGGCGCACCACGCGGCTCGCCCCGGGGGGCGGCGCGGCGCCGAGCGGAATCTGACCGAGCTCGGTCCCGGCGAGGGCGGGGATGACCTCACCGAGCTGGATCTGCTCCTGAGCGAGCGCGAAGCTCGGCACGAGCAGGAGCGTCAGCAGGGCGACGAAGAAACGCATGCCCCGTCTCACAGCACCGCCCGTGCCACCCGCCTCCCCTCCCCGAATTCGGGGCGTTTCGCCCGCGATCCCCCCGATCGTCAGTCATCCCCCTGGCGATCCGCCGGACCCTTGACGCTCACCGGGGACGGTCTCCCGCGTCCCATTCCCTCCCGGGACCGGAGACAGTGGGGACGCTCTTCGTCTTATCGTCATTGCGGCAACCGCCCGAAATCGCTCCTAATAAACGAATGACGATATGACGAAGAGCGTCCCCGCCCTTCCAGCTCCTACGCCTCGCGGGACGACGGGTTCGACTGTCCGACCGCGTTCGCGGCGCTCGAGCTCGACGCGGTGAAGGCCGACATCGAGCGGACTCTCAGCACTTCGCAGGCACTATGGCGGGCGAACGATCACGGCACCCGCTCGAACACTGGCGCTCGCAAACGTCGATTGGGACGAGTCCGGTCGAAGACCCAGCTGTCGCCCCACGCGGCGAGCTCCCGGGCTCGCGCAACCGAGGCCGAGTCGCTCGCCCAGTCCGTAGACGCTGGGTACAGGACGCGCATCACACCGCCGTCGATGCGTTCCCAGCCCCCAGCGATGAAGTCGAAGTCAATCGCCTGCACATACGCGGGCCCCAAGAAGTTCGCCCAGTACAGACCTGGAAGCCCGTCCTCCAACCGAACTCCGATTGCGTACGTGCCGTCGTTCCCTCGGTGCATGTTCGTGGCGGAGAGTTCCCCGTCCCGGCACGCCCGAGCATGGTGACATCGGAACTCGACCACGATGCCGCGCAGGAGCGCGAGGGCGCGCTCGTCGTACGGTCCACGCCCCTCGAGGTCGATGAGGATCGCGTTGGCTCTCGGGTCTCGGTGAGACGGTGGGGCCCCGAGTAGGTAGACCGTCACGCCGCTCGTCGCCGAGGGCACCACGAGGACCTCACCGGTCGCGCCAGTGACGCCGAGATCAGACAACGCCTCCTCGGCGCTCATCTCGAAGAGCCAAAGGGGATCGTCGTCTTCGTCCTCGGCGAGGCCCACTCTCGAGAACTCAGGAAACACGCCAGACAATACGGCCGACAGGCGAGCGAGCGCCTCGGGTGTCAGGAGCGCGTCCTGAAAATACGCGGTCAGTTTCAGCATCAGCTACCTCGAATCGGGCGGAAGACGAGGATCCCCTCCTCGACTGACTGGGGGGACAGTGGGGACGCTCTTCGTCTTATCGTCATTGCGGCAACCGCCCGAAATCGCTCCTAATAAACGAATGACGATATGACGAAGAGCGTCCCCGCCCTTCCAGCTCCTACGCCCTCGAGGTGGACGTCGTCCGGATCCTCGACCCCGGGCTCCTCGGCCGGCGGCGGCGGCTCGGCCTGCACGACCGGCTCCGGCTCGACCTCCTGGCGACCGCCACAGGCAGCGAGAGCGGTGAGCGAAAAGGCGATGAAGAGCGTCTGGGACAAACGCATCGAGCGACCTCGTAGGAAGAGGACGACGGCGCGATCTGCGCCTCGGAACACGACGTACCACGCCGAGACCCCCGCCAGGCGCTTCCCGAGTCCAACGCAGGCCAGGGCTCCCCCACGACCGCATCCCCATGCCCCTGGAGGCGGACCTCGAAGAGACGTCTGTGGATTTGTCGCAGTTCGTCCCTGGCCCCGGATCGATGGGCCGACTCACCCCCCTGCCCGATCGGCTTGCGCACCGCACGGCGTGTGGCATCGTCGCCGCCGCCATGTCCAAGACGCTTTCGACCCTCGTCCCCCTCGCCGCCCTCGTGATCTGCGCCGCTTGCGGAGACCCGCGCGACGTCCCGTCCTCCCCGTTCGCGGCGCGCTGCGAGTTGCTGTGCGACATCGACGGGACCATGGAGTGTGAGTCCAGCGACGAGCAGGATTGCCTCGCGAACTGCAACGCTCGCACCGCAGCGCTCCCGCCCAACTGCGGCGCGTGTGTCCTCGACAACAGCTCTGGCCACTCGGGGGAGTGCTTCGACGACGGCACGGGCCCGGTCTGCGCCTGCTACCGGGCGCGGATCGGCAGGGTCTCAGGCAGCTGCGAGTCCCTCTGTCAGGACATCGTCGCCCCCGTCCCGGTGGAGGCGCGGTGCGCGCTGCTCTGCTCCGGGACCGGCGAATGCGAGGTCGAGACCGAGGCCTGCCAGGCGAACTGCGTCGCCCGGTTCCAGCCGCTCTCTCCAGGTTGCAGCTCCTGCCTCCTCGACAACTCGTCGCGACAGTTCGAGGAGTGCGTCGACTTCGGCGACGGCCCCGAGTGCCAATGCCGCGACGCGCTCTTCGCGCGCATCTCCAGCCCGGAGTGCGAGAGCTTCTGCCAGTAGCTCGGCGGGCCCCGGCCGCGCTTCACGAGCCGGAGCTCGACCCTGGACAGGCCCTCGCCCTCGAGGCGGGTCCACGTCGACGTCTCCGATCGCGCTGGACCTGGGCAGCGGAGCGGCGACCGTCTACGATACTGCCCATGGGACACCTTCGCGGTCTGGTCTTCTTGAACCTCTTCTTCGGACTCGCGAACGTGCTCTCCATCTGCCTGGTGCCCGCGCTGATGATGAACGGCCGGGACGACGGAGTGCTCGACGAGCTCTCGACCCTCGCGATCACTCCACTGATGCTGCTGCTGGGCGTCGCGCACCTCTACATCGCGCGGCAGATGCATCGGCGGACCACGCGCTTGCCGCAGACGCTGCTGGCCGTGCTCTACCTGGCGGCCTTCCCGGTGGGCACGATCTTCGGCGCCTACGCGCTGTGGGTGATCTGGTCCAACGACGAGAGCGCCGAGGCGTTCTCGTGACGGTCGGTGCCCTCACGCGCCGTCCAGGGCCAGGTTGACCACGGACTCCTCGCGGTGACCCAGGGCCGCCCCGCTGGCGACGGCGTTTCCGCGGAGACGCTTCAGGGGGTGCGCCAGGGCTCCTGAGCTCCGCCCGCAGAGCTCGACGAATGATGGGATCGTCCCTGTCGTTCCGGCGCCGCGCCGCCGACGGCGTATCCGCGGAGACGCTCCGGGGTGGTGCGCCGGGGCTCCGGAGCCTCGCCCCGCGGAGTTTGACGAATGAATGGGTTCGTCCCCGTCGTTCCACAGCTCGAAGACGCGTCCCGCCGGCGCGAAAGGCGGCTGGGACTCTCCTAGATGTCGGGGACGCAGACGTATCGGTGCCGGGAATCTACCCGGGTGTCGACGCACTGGTGGCCCTCCCGGCATTCGCCCCGCATGGGGTTTCCTCGCGCGTCGAAGTCCGTGCAGCCGTAGCGGCACCAGTACAAGCCGCGGTCCGGGTCGCCATAACATCCGGCGTGCGAGAACGAGCAATCCACGCTGTTCTCACCCTCTCGGCAGAGACGCGCGCAGCGTCCTCCCACGCTGGTCTCCTCGCAGAAGCGACAGGTGCCATCACCAGGCGTACACGGCGTCCATTCTCTGGCTTCGCACACTCCGATGTTCGGCTCGTCCCACGAGTAGCGGGTGAGAGCGGTGCACGATTCACTCTCGCACTCGCTCGGGCGCGTGCACGGCTCGCCGAGAGCGCGGGGCGCGATGCAGGTAGCATCCGCGAACGAGCAAATCCCGCTCGCACAGCGTTCATCGGTTTCACAGGCGTCGCCGATCGCGAAGAGAGGCGCACACGCGTCCGCGTCTTCGTCGCAGTACTCGCCGTCCGGACACTCGCAGCGGGCGATGGTGTGACAGCCCCTCCCGGCTCCACCCGCACAGCTCACGTATCGACCTTCGGCGCAGGCGAGGTAGACGTCATCGTGGGCGAAGTCGCCCGACCGGTCCTGCGGAAAGTAGTCCCCGCTGGAACACGCCGGGAGGCAGACGCGAGAGCCATCGACGGCCGCGGGCGTGCAAACACTGCCACCCGGGCAATCGGCATCATCGCCGCACTCGGATGCGCAGAACGCTGCGCTCGTAGACTCGCCAAAGCACGCGGAGTCAGGGCCGCAGCCCCCCTGGCTCGAGCAACGCTCCCGCGATTCGCACGCGACAGCGAGACAGAGAATCGCAAGTCCTAAACAAGAGTACTTCATCGCGTCGAACCTACATGATCGGAGCGAGAATGAGAACAGACTCGACATACGCGTGCAATGCGCATGGCGGACGCCCCGTTCGACGAGTGAATGGGCGCCCCGTTCGTTCCGGCCGTCTCCCTGCCCTCGCGGGCGCTCGAGCAGCGGGGACGCTCATCGTCTCATCGTCATTGCGGCAACCGCTCGAAATCGCTTCTCATTGACGAATGACGATATGACGAAGAGCGTCCCCGCATTTTCCCCGCCGCCAGCCCGGCCGATGACGTCTCCGCGGAGACGCTTCAGCGGGTGCGCCAGGGCTCCTGAGCTCCGCCCGCAGAGCTCGACGAATGATGGGATCGTCCCTGTCGTTCCGGCGCCGCGCCGCCGACCGCGTCTCCGCGGAGACGCTCCGGGGTGGTGCGCCGGGGCTCCGGAGTCTTGCCCCCCGCGGAGTTTGACGAATGAATAGGATCGTCCCCGTCGTTCCGGTGGACGATCCACCCCATCAACCCGAGCTCACCTCACCGCGCCAGCGGTCCAGCTGCTCGCGACCGACGCCCGCCAGGTGTCCGTACGCCCAGGCGCCGTCGGGACGTCGGACGAACCCCGCGTACCAGGCCTCCTGCTCCTCATCCCGGAGGGTCACGACCATCATCGACGCGCGGCCGTTCACGCGGCTGCCCCCGCTGACCCACACGAACGCGGCGTCTCCTGAGCGCGCGCGCAGGGGCCGATCCAGGTTCGCCTGGCTCCACATCTCGCGATGCAGCAGCCGCGCGTCCGCGACCGGCACGTACCGCCCGTCGTTCAGCGCGAACCGTCGCTCCGACTCCACCCGCTTCGGCACGAACGGCGGGATCACCAGCGCCTTCTTCTTCGTCACGTCTCGGTGAACGGACACGAGCCCCAGATACGTGTTCCCCGCGAATCCCAGCCAGCGAGGCCCGAACCAGTTGTCGACCTCGACCACGAACAGATCCTCGGGCCGCATCGCGCTGACGATCCCGTCGACCAGCGCGCCCGCGAGCGACACGAACGCCTCGTCATCCCCCTCCCGTGGGCCGAGGTCCGGAACCAGCCGCGTCGCCATGCTGTGGAATAGCACGCCAAGCTCAGCGCCCGCCGCTGAGCAGCGGGGACGCTCGTCGTCTTATCGTCATTGCGGCAACCGCTCGAGATCGCTCCTAATAGACGAATGACGATATGACGAAGAGCGTCCCCGCCCTACTCGCCAGCGATGACGACGCTCCGCCCGAGGCTACTCGGCGGGTCTACGAGGGCATCCCCTGGTAGTGGAGGATATATGCATGCGGAACTTTCGGAGGCTATCCGTCGAGCTCGGACTGAGGTGTTACAAGCTGACTCTGGCCACTTGGAGCTTACATTTCGGGATCAAATCTGGGCAGCTATGGGACCCTATGAGATGGCGCCGGGGAACCGTGCTGTCCGGTGCCCAGGCCTCATTCGACGGACCCGATTATGCGTACTCTGTGTGCAGCGAGTCCTGCCCATATTCTCGAGCGTGCGCCAGGCAGCCAACGAAACGCTCGTGCGTCTGGACGACGAGCCGGGCGCGCTGATGGAGTTTGTGCAGGAATACCTGGAAGGCCGGTACTCCTGGGACGAAGCGTGGAGCCGGTCGATGAGTTTCGTGACTATGCTTCAGCACGATTACGAATTGATGGCGGACCACGTCCGAGCTGCTCTCGTGCTGCATGCGAGTGGAGCTGCGCTAGGAACTGCTCTCAAAGACATGGGAGAGTACGGAGGGGCTACTCTGGACCGTGACCTGGATGCCTGGGATGCGGATGCGTATGCGTGCTGGGCTGAAGTGGGTGTCGAGCCCTGGAAGCCAAGCGGGGCCGTGCAGCGACGTACCTTCTGGATTTGGTACCTCGACAACGCTGTTCCGGCCGCGTTTGAGTCAGCCTAGAACATGTTTCCAGGACGATGACAGACCGTGGCACTGATGGTGCTACAGTCGAACCATCTGAAGTCCACATAAGACTACGCGCCGCCGGCCCCTCAACCCTCTAGCCATGCCGAGCGACTTCAATGCGTCGAAGAATCAACTCACAGTGGGCCGCTCGCCGCTGAGCAGCGGGGACGCTCATCGTCATTGCGGCGACCGCTCGAGATCGCTCCTCATAGACGAATGACGATATGACGAAGAGCGTCCCCGTCCTACTCTTGCAGGGCTCGACCGACGGCGAACTCAGCCAGGAAGTCCGCTACGGCGTCGTTGGGTAGAGGTGAGCCGGCTTCGCTGTCAGGAGACGAGCGAACGACGGTCGCTCCTCCCTCGGAGCACCGGAGCGTCACCACCTCGCCGCGGTAGTTCTCGACCTCGACGAACCCGTCCGACCCGGGTTCGCGAAGGGCCCGCGCGCTGAACCTGGATACGAATGGAAGCTCCATGATGGAGCGCTTGCGGAACGGATGAGTCGTTTCTCCATCGGCCCCGCGCCCCCTCATCTTCAGGACCGGAAACAGCTGCCGGCTGCACGACGGCCGGAGGGAGGGGAGATTCCGGTAGTACCACTTGCCCCCGTACCTTTGTTCGCTCGTCCACACCTCACAGGGGTGGACGGGCTGCAGGATCCAGGTCGTCTCGAGGGGCAGCTCATAGAACATGTGGTGAACGCCATGGCCTATACAGAGCCATGACTCGAAGCGCCCACAGATCGGCGCGAACCCGACGCTATCCACCGGTACGACACACACCCTCCTCCCGGCGACGAGGTCCAGGATCGCGGCTGCCCCCGTCGGGGTCACGAGCTCGGCCCATTGACTCTCGTCCTCATAGTCTTCTGCGAGAACGCTGCCCGACGCGCACCACACGAAGCGGCGCCGTGCGTCCAGCTCGTGTGAACGCGACTCGAGGAAGCCGTCACCTGTGCTCACCTCCTCGGCGTAGTCTTCGAGGACCACACGGAGCCCTCGCATCTCGGCGTTCTGGTCAGTCACGGTGATCTCCATCCGGCTCCCCCCGCCGCTTCGGGGACGATCCTACTTCGTTGTCGAGCTCGCCGGCCTCGGTGTTCAGCCGACGCCGCGTCAACGCAGCCGTCGCTCGCTGAGCAGGGGGGATGAGCAGGGGGGACGCTCATCGTCTTATCGTCATTGCGGCAACCGCTCGAAATCGCTCGTCATGGGCGAATGACGATATGACGAAGAGCGTCCCCGTCCTTTCCCCGTCTATGCCGTTTCCCGCACCTCGCTCTCTACCCCGAGTCGGCTGCGAGCTCAGACAGGTCGCCCACGCGCAGCCGGTCGCGTCGACCGAACACGTGGAGAGGGCCCCCGTCGTGCCACCACAGCTCCAGCGAGTCGACCGTGTCGAGGGAGAGCAACGGGGTCCACTCGGGCCCGGGCGTGGGGTCGTATGCGAGCGTGCTGACCGCCGGGTAGCCCAGCAGGTAGCCCCAGCGCGCCGCCACCGTCGCCCGTTCTCGTTCGCGCCACCATTCGACGAGCGCGCCCGCGAGCTCCGGGGAGGGCCAGTCCGTCCGCTGACACGCGTCGTGCGGGAGATCCATGCCGACCTCGAAGCGCAGCGCGTGCGCATCACCCCCTCGTGTGGCCCCGGTCGGAGGCGCGACCGTCTGCAGACCGTTGTGGTCCCGTAGGTACAGGGCGTGCACGTAGTTGGGATCTTGCCAGAAGAGCTCCGTCTCCTCGTCGTCCGCAACGAAGAAGGCGACGAGCCCCTCACGCGGAAGCGCATCGATGCGCGCAGGGAGCTCCGCGAGGTTCACCTGCAGAAGGAATCGGTAGGGGCCACCCGGATGGCAGGGCCAGGTCGCGCCGCGCGGGAGGTCTGCCGCGCCCCCTCCGATCCGGCTCCGGCCGAGCGACGCTGGCATGCTGGAGGGGAGCAGCTCCACGCGCGGTCGGCTCACTGCGGCGACGTAGTTCCGGTGGGCGCCGACGATGGCCGCCCGCTCGAGGGCGACGTCCAGCTCATCCAAGTTCATGGTCCTCGTCCGAAGGAGAAGTAGAGCTCATCGTCCACGCCCAGGTCCACCCACGACGGCGATCACCCGGCGCCAGGAGCGGGCTCCCGTCGGCGCTTCGGGGACGATCCCATTCATCGTCGAGCTCGCCGGCCCCGGTTCACAGCCGACGCCGCGTCAACGCTTCCGTCGCAGGGGAGGTGAGCGAAAACGGCCCGATCCTCTCATGTCTCGCGTCGGCAGCCACCCCGAAGCTCGACGAACGAACCGGATCGTCCCCTGCGCGCCACCGCCGACGGCGTTTCCGCGGAGACGCTTCAGGGGCTGCGCTCGCTGAGCAGGGGGGACGCTCATCGTCTTATCGTCATTGCGGCAACCGCTCGAAATCGCTCCCAATAGACGAATGACGATATGACGAAGAGCGTCCCCGTCCTTTCCTCGGCGGCGTGTGGTCCGACGGCTGACGCCGACGTGGGATCCCTCGATGGCGTCATCTATATTTTCGATAGGACAGGCGCTCGACGTTGTGCCACCATGCTGCTCATGCGTACAGAGCAGGTTTTCGACCCATCCTCCACGCACCCGCCGCCTGCGCGTCGGCGCGAGGACATCGAGCGCGAGCTGGCCGAGCTGTCGGCGCAGGTGGACGCGGCGAAGCACCGGCAGCTGATGCTCATTCACGAGGCGGACGTGGAGGGCTGCTGGGCGCACACCGGCGCGCGCTCGTGCGTCGACTGGCTCGGCTGGCGCATCGGCATGACGGCGGGCACGGCGCGCGAGCACCTGCGCGTGGCCCGCGCGCTGAAGAAGCTGCCGCTCATCGACGCCGAGATGGAGCGAGGCAAGCTGAGCTACTCCAAGGTCCGCGCGCTGACCCGCGTCGCCACCCCCGAGAACGAAGAGACGCTCTCGGACATGGCGCTCAACAGCACCGCGGCGATGCTCGAGAGGATCTGTCGCGGGGTCAAGCTCGCCAGCCGCGACGAGGACGGCGAGCTGATCGCGGCGCCCGAGCCCGAGCGCTGGGTCAACAGCCGCTGGGAGGGCGACGGCATGACGCGGGTGACCGCGGTGCTCAGCGCGGACGAAGCGGAGCTGCTCATGGAGACGCTGCGCTCGGTGCGCGAGACGATGAAGAGCGACGAGAGCGAGGCGGAGCCGAGCCTGGCCGACGCGCTGGTCCACGTGGCCGAGCAGGCCGCCACCGAGAAGAAGGTGCAAGAGGCGCAGACCCGCACCACCGGCGGCGACGCGCAGATGGTCGTGCTGCACCTCCGCGAGTCGATGCTCGGCGACGGCGTCGTGACCCAGCTCGAGGATGGCTCGCGCGTCTCCGCGGAGACGTTTCGGCGCGTGGCCTGCGACGCCTCGCTGCTCCCGGTCCTGGAGGGCGGGCTGGGCCAGGTCCTGAACGTCGGCCGCAAGACGCGCAGCATCCCGCCCGCCGTCCGCCGCGCGGTCGAGGCGAAGCACGGTCGCTGCTGCAGCTTCCCCGGTTGCACGAGCACGCGCTTCATCCACTTCCATCACGTCCAGCACTGGGCCCACGGCGGCGAGACGAGCGCCAGGAACCTCCTGCCGCTCTGCTCCTTCCATCACCGGCTCGTGCACGAGGGCGGCTGGACGGTGCAGTACGACGGCGTCGGCGCGCCCGAGTTCCGCCAGCCGCAAGGCTCGCCGCTCCCGCCCTGGATGACCATGCCCTCCACCCCGCCCGACGTCATCGAGCGGATGCGAGAGGCGCACGCCGTCTTCGACATCGACGAGGACACGGGCCTCTGCGACTGGGACGGCCACCCGCTCGACCTCTACGCCTGCGTCGACGCCGTGTGTCCCATCGAAGACCGCCCCTTCAGCGCGGCCGAGTACTACGCCGAGCACGGCTTCGGCACCGAGCGCGCGGACGCGTCCGAGACCCCCGCCGAGGCGCTGCAGATCCTCGAGCGCATGATCGCGCAGAGCGGCATGGCCGACGGCGAGCGCGCGCGGCGGCTCAGAGAGAGGCTCCGCGAGCGAGCCCGCGAGGCCACCGCCCTTCAGCACTGACGCGACCCGACCACCGCGCGAGAGGGAGACCAGGCGAGCGCGCTCGTAGGTCAGGGGTGACGTGCTCGACCCCCCGCGCGACGGCTCTCGGTTCCTCTGCGCCTCGGCCTTCGTCGCCGCGACGCTCATCGCCGCGGTGGGCCACGCCCGCGTGCCCGTCGCCCCGGAAGCGCGCGCGCTGCAAGCCCGACTGAGCCGCTGCTGGGACCAGGCCGAGGCCGAGGCGCCGACCATCGTGCGCTACGAGGTCGTCGTCGAGGTCCGCGGCGCGCGCGCCCGGTCGGTCACCGTCGAAGGCCCCGACCTCGCTCAGCTGAGGCCCTGTCTACGAGCGGCGCTGCGCCGCCACGCGTGGCCGGACGGCGCGCACCGCGTGGCCTTCCCGCTCGTGTTCGCACGTCGCACGGATCGCTGACGGCGCTCCGGTGATCATCCGTCCCCGAGCCTCGGGCCCCGAGTCCAACCGCCGGGTCGCGGGCGGCGTTCCCGCGGAAACGTATCAGGTGGGTAGGATCGCCCCTGGGTCGCCCCGCTCCGGGGACGATTCGTCCCAAAGACTCGGGCCCCGAGTCCGACCGCCCGGTCGCTGACGGCGTTCCCGCGGAGACGTTTCACCGGCGCGCCACGCTTCGGGGGACGGGCCCTACCCAGCTACCCGAGCTCGACGAGGTCCGGGCCCGGACTCGGATTCCGCGGCCGGAGTTTGACGAATGAATAGGATCGTCCCCATCCCCGTAGCGGCCCCGCGGAGACGTTTCAGCTGCGGGGGACGACCCTGGGCTCCGGAGTCCGCGGCCGGAGTTTGACGAATGAATATGATCGTCCCCGAGGTCAGCGGGGGCCGGTGCGGCGGCGCAGGGCGGAGGGGCGCTCGGGCTCGGTGGAGACCTCGCGGCTGGCTTCGAAGCGCTCGCGCACGAGGCGGGCCCAGCGGAGGCGCGGGGTGCCGACGCTGCGGAGACGGAGGGTGGTCACGCTGCCGTGGCGCGCGACCTCGGCCGGCAGCTCGAGCGGGCCACGCTCGTCTTCGACCACGAGGGTGACCGCGGCGCGCCACGGGAGGCCGATCTCGTCGAGACCCCGCAGCTCCGCGCTCCGCGCAGACGCCGAGACGATCCGAACCGGCACCCTGATGACCGTGCCACGCGACTCCACACAGACGACCCCGTTCACGCTGCCTCCAGTCCGCCATTCGTCCCCCGAACGGCGCGCGGACGCTATCGGGGCATGCCCCACAGAGGCGGATCGAGCCCGCGCCTGGAGACCATCGAAGCAGACAGTGTGGTGCCTTGGAGGTGCGAAAGCCCATTTCCGCCCTCCGACGTTGTTACTCTGCGTGAGCGGTGGGGTTGGAGGGGGAGACCGGGGGGATGGAGTCGGGCGCGACGCCGGCGGAGCGACGCTCCAGGACCCTGCTCGCCGTGTACATCGGGGCCGCGATCGTGCTGACCCTCGGCTACATGGCCTGGCCGACCGTCTTCCTCCCGGGCGGGGCGACGGGCGTGAACGTCGTCAACCGCTACGTCGTGCCCGGCGTCAGCGTCATGGTCGGCGCCGGGTTGCTGCTGCTCTTGATGCGCGGCCACACGATCGCGGTGGCGCGGGCCATGGTCGGCTTCACGCTCGTCAGCAACACGGCCGTGGTCATCGCGGCCGATCAGGATGGGCCGACCCAGACCGCAGTGTCCGTTGCGTTCATGGTCTACCCCGTGCTGTTCGCCGGCGTGTTCCTCAGCGCGCGCGAGACGCTCGTCACGTGGGTCGTCGCGGTGGTCCTGGCCATCATCGCGGTCAACGGCCGCGGCGTGCTGCTCCCCTCGCTCGAGGTGGTCGTCTTCCTGGGCGGCTTCGCGCTGCTCACCAGCTGGCTGCGCCAGCGTGATCTGTCGGACCAGCGCGTTCAGATGCAGCGCACCAACACGCTCCAGCGCCAGCTGCTCCTGTCCGACCGGCTCGCGAGCCTCGGGGTGATGGCGGCCGGCACCGCGCACGAGCTCGGCAACGCGCTGACCGTCCTGCGCTTCAGCCTCGAGAGCGCCTCCGACTCGACCGAGACCGACGCCGTCGAGGAGTCGATCGAGGCCGGGCAGAGCGCGACCGATCGCTTGGAGGAGCTCGTGTCGGACCTGCGGAGCCTCGGCCGCACGGACGTCTCGGCGTCCGTCACCTCCGACCCCGCCGACGCCGTGCGCTCGGCCGTGCGCCTCCTGCGCCCCACCATCCCCCAGGGCGTGACCTTGTCGGTCGAGACCGAGGAGGGCGTCCCGCGCGTGAAGGTCCCCTCCAGCCGCATGGGCCAGATCGTGCTCAACCTCGTCCGCAACGCGGTCGACGCGATGCCCCCCGAGCGCGCCGCGCCGACCATTCACGTCCGCGTCGCCAAGCGAGGCCGGGAGGTGATCCTCGAGGTCACCGACAACGCGAGCGGGATGCCGGAAGAGGTCCGCTCGGCTGCCACGACGCCGTTCTTCACGACCAAGCGCGAGGAGAAGGGCTCCGGGCTCGGGCTCCACGTCTGCACGACCATCGCCGAAGAGGCGGGCGGCCGCCTCGAGCTCGACTCGCTGGCCGGCCACGGCACCACCGTGCGCGCGTGCTTCCCCGCCTGCCCTTCGCCCAGCTGACGCCGCTCAGCCGTCGTAGGGTTCGACCATCGACGCGCGCTCGCGCAACGGCACCACGGTGCGCGCGTGCTTCCCCGCCTGCCCCTCACCGGGCTGACGCCGCTCAGCCGCCGTAGGGCTCGATCATCGACGCGCGCTCGCGCAGCCGCTCGATCACCGCCTCCACGTCGGCGTCGTCGAACGCCTCCTCGCTCAGCTGCACCCAGGCGCCCGAGGGGGCGACCAGGAAGCCCACGTGGTGATAGCCGCCGCCGCGGCCGCGGAGCGCCTCCGTCCCGAGGTCCGGCACCGGTGTCTCCTCCGCGAGCCGCGCGCGTTTGAAGTCGTAGCCGCCGCGGAAGTGATCCTCGTGCACGCTGATCGCGGCCACCGGCGACTCATCGCCGGGCGCCATGATCCGCAGCGTGCACACCTCGACGTCGGCGTCGGCCTCGCTCAGCTCGCCCGCCTCGAGCGACTGGCCGGCGAGCGCGCTCAGCTCCTCCACCGTCACGAGCTCCCGGCACTTCGAGAAGCGGCCGCCGATCCAGCCGTAGACGCCGAGCGGCCACGCGGCCAGCAGCGCCACCACCAACGTCACGAGCGCCGTCGCCCCGGCCACCAGCTCCACCGGCACCGGCTCGCCCCCGTGCACCGTGCCCGAGTCGAGGTCGATCTCGCCGCGCCGCAGCGTCACCACGCCGGCGAGCCCGAAGAGCAGGCCCAGCACCAGCCCGATCACGATCATGCGTAAGGGCAGGCGCGCGCCGCGGAACGCGCCGTCGTACATCGCGTAGGCCGTGAAACACGCGAAAGCCACGCTGCACACCGCGAAGGTCAGCGCGCCCACGCCCATCACGAGCCGCCGCATCATCACCGCGCGCAGCAGCTTCGCCTCGTGGTCTCCCTCGGCGTCCATCTCGCGAGCATGCCACGGCCTCGCGCGTCTCCCCGGAGACGCCGCGCCAGCTCACATGGGCCAGCCGCCGTCGTAGTCGGAGCAGTCGATGATCTGCGCCACGAAGGGGCCGCTCACCGTGCCGACCGTGTCGTCCTGGAAGTACTCGGTCGCGCGGAGCTCCACGCGGCCGCGCACCTCGGTCGCGGTGCGGGACTCGACGACGATCGTGCCGTGAAACGCGAGGTTGTGGCTGCGGCCGGTCCGGCCGTCCCAGAGCCACGTCTTGCCCCGCAGCTGACCGCGTCGGAGGCCACCCACCACGCGGTGCGTCCCGACCTCGTCCGGGAAGTCCGACATGAACCAGATGGCGTCGAGCGGCAGCAAGCCCCGCCGCGATCGCGGGCGGCACGTGTCCTCGGGCATGGTGCGGAGGACCAGCGTCTCGACCGCTCCCGGGCCGTCGAGCCCGACGATCCCGGCGAGCAAGCTAGCGTGCATCAGACGACCCTCGTAGGGATGCCCGAATAGATCGGGGAAATCGTAAGCGACCGCCCCCGGCCCGGGCGGCGGCTCGGGCGGAGTGGTGTCGACCACCGGGGAGCCCACCGGAGGCGCCGCGCTCGGGGTCGGAGCCACCGCGGAGGGGGCCGGCGGCGGGGGCTGGCTCGGCGGGGGCTGGCTCGGCGGTCCTGGCGAAGCAGGCGCGTCGATCGCCGCCACGCACTGGCCCGCGTCGTCGCGGGCGCAGCGACCGTGGGGCAGGCACGCCGGCTGGTTGTGCGCGTGCGGCGTGCAGGGGGTGACGCCCGGCTCCCCGGGCCTGGCGCAGTACGCGTAGCGGCAGTCCTCGCAGCCCTCGGGTCCCGCCGGCGCGCAGCGGCCGAGGTGCTTGCAGACCCAGCTTCGCTCGCAGGCCGCGGCGTCGTCGAGCGGCACCCGGCACTCCGCCGTCATGCCGAGGTAGCTGAAGTACGCGCAGAGCCCCTCCACCTGGCAGCCCGTCGACGGCGCGCAGTCCGCGTCCGTGCGCGGGACGCAGACGCCCCCGGCGGCGCGGCATCGCCCGCGCGTGCGGCACTCGAACGAGGCGGCGCAGTCCGCGTCCGAGTCGGCCCAGCAGACCCCGCTCCGGCTCCCGCATTGCCCGCGCCGACTGCACGCGACCGAGCCCGCGCACCGATCGGCGGAGACCCCGTCCGCCGCGCGGCAGACGCCCTGCTCGCTCGCGAAGCAGCGCCCCTCCGCGCGACAGACGTCGGACGCCGCGCAGTCGTCGTCGCTCCTCGCGTAGCAGGCGTACGCGCCGTCGCCGGCCCGGAACGTGCGCACCCCGCATCGCCCCTCCGACTCGCAGCTCTCGTCGCAGAGCGCGCTCCCGCACCCCACGAGCGCGAAGGCGAACAAGGCGACGGTGCGGAATGGGGCGGCGGCGAGCATCGGGCAGACGCCTCAGGGTACGCGCCCACACGGCCATCATCCCCATGTCTCGCCGGTCCGCGGGGCGCGACGTTGCGCGGCGAGGCGCGGGGCTGCTACCTCCAACCATCATGCGCCGCTCGTCACTCCGTGCTCGGACGCGAGCCTGCGTCGTGGTCGCCGCGCTGGCGCTCGCGGCCTGCGGCTCGGCGCCGTCGGTGGGGGTCGGCACCCTGGAGTCGGTCCGGCTCGCCGGCGTCGAGGAGGAGCTCCGCGCCGGGACCTGGCGCTCGGGGTACTCCGGCTCGACCGTCTGGCACTGGGAGACCCTGCGCTTCGTCGCCCCCGATCGCGTCGAGCTGCGCCGGGGGCACGACCCGCACGGCGCGCCGGCCGAGGAGCGCGCGAGCGAGGCGGCGCCGGCGCTGGGTCGCTATCGCGTGACCCCGAGCGGCGCCCTGGAGATGGAGCTGGCCGGCCGCACACAGAGCGCAACCTTCGTGGCGGCCCACGCGGCCGGCGGCGCGCGCGTCTGGGCGGGCTGGGGCTTCGTCGCGTCGAGCCGCTCTCCGCGCAGCTATTGGCACGAGCACGCGTCCCGCGGCGGCCCGGGCGAGCCCGGCAGCGACGTGCGCGCGGAGCTGACGTTCGACTCCCCCCTCGAGGCGCTCGCGCCGGGCGCCCCGTGTCGCGCGCGGCTGCGCGTCGAGGCGCGCGTGCTCGAGGGCGCGACAGAGACCGAGCGCGCCTCCCTCGCGCTCTCGCTCGCGTGTCGCCTCGAGGTCGTCGACGGCCGGAGGCTCCTCGTGTTCGCCGACCTGCCCACGCCCGCCAGAGACATCGACGCCGGGAGCGACTGGTCCAACTGGCTCGCGCGCGAGGGGCACCGCACCTGGAGCGGCGCCGCGATGAGCGACGCGATGGCCGCCGCCTTCGTGTCCACCTTCGTCGTCGACCCCGCGCGCCCCGGCGTCCTGCACGGCGTCTACGTCGCCGGCCGGCAGCTCGAGACCGAGGTCCCGCCAGGCACGGAATGACGGGCGCCGAGTGACGGGCGAGCCGGCGCCGTCCTTGACGCGTCGCCCTCCCCCGCACGCCCTTCCGGGAGACTTTCGTGGCTGGTAGCGTCGCGCGAATGGACATCGGCGCATTCGTTCTGACCACCCTGGACTCGGACGTTCACACCACGGTCGCGAGAGTCACGCGCAGCTATCTGGCGGAGATCGGCAGCGATCCAGCCAGGGCTTCGCTTCTCTATGCGGTGGACCCACTCGTCCCCGCCATCGCGCTGTGTGTGCTCGACCGCGAGGACGCGGATGTCTACGTCTGGCACCTGGAGAACGGCGCGCTGGGCGCCCGCCTCGCCCGTGAGCTCGGCGTGGAGGCGTGGTCCATCATCTCGGAGCGACGGACCGGTTACACCGAGGGACGGCGCTTCGACGCGCGGGGGCGGTGCAAGTACGAGGCGGGCGAAGAGTCGGACCGCGTCATCCGGGCGTGCGCGAGGCGCATCAAGGGCGACCGCAAGGCGCTCGCCGAGTTGCTCACGTTCTTCGGGCCCACGCTCAGCCAGCCGCTCTCGGAGGCGGACGACCCCGAGCTTCTTCAGGAGGCGATCGCCAAGGCCAAGGCGAAGGCGCCCGCGCCGAAGCCGGCGAAGCCGAGAAAGAAGCGCACCCCACGGGCTCCCAAGATCGCTCCCGTCACCGTGATGAGGCCGGACGGCTACACGGGGGACGACGAGCAGCTCTTCAAGCCGCCAACGGCATGGAGCGAGACCATCGACCGTCGTCGCTTCGGCTGGTTCTCGGAGCCCGAGCTCGAACCGTCTGCCGCGGTCGCGGCCAAGGAGATCCAGCAAGCCAAGAGCAAGCTCTCGGTGTACGGCACATGGCTCGTCTTCGACCTGATGCCCGAGGGGCACTGTGGCTACCGTTCAAAAGAGATGATCGAGGCGGTGGCCTCTCGTTTCGAAGGGAACATCGAGGCGGTCGGCTCTGCGCAGGTCGAAGGCGCGGCTGCCTCCGCGCTGCGTCCAGTCGGAGACCTCGAGAGCGCCGAGGCGGCCTTCGTCGACCTGTGGGTCGCGACGCGTGGGCTCGCGTTCGCGGTCGAGTGTGTCCTGGACGCGCAGAACTTTGCGTACGCATTCCAGCCAGCAGGTCAGTCAGGGAGGGCCTACGGGCAGCCCGTCTACGGAGCCTCCTCGAACCTCGCCCGCGCCCTGCGGCGCCACCTCGCGGCCGCGAGCGAGGTCGCCTACACCGCGGCGCGACAGGGATGCGCCGAGCGGCTCGAGACGCGGTCCGTGCAGGCGTTGGCGCTGCGCAGCTACCTCTTCCCCGACGAGCCCGAGTGGTTCGAGGCCGTCGCGGCGGAGGGCGATTGGTTGGGCCTCGCGGAGGCCAACCGGCCCACGGTCCCCCCGCTCAACATCTTTTGCGGCCTCGAGCACCTGCCGGCCTGGGTCGAGAGCTTCGGGCTCGATCTGGTTCCGTTCCTCGATGCCCAGCTCAAGAACCGACATTTCGCTGTCTCCCGTGACCCGCTGTACTCGGCGCAGTGCCGCTCGTTGGGCGAGGCGCTAGCGAGCATCCCCTCCGACGACGCGATGAGGGTGCTTCATCGATGGAAGGGGAAGCCTTCCCTGGCGCGGTACCTCGCAACTGCGGTGAGCAACTACCCCGAACGGGCTGCGCGAGTCGGTGTGGTCTGAAGCACGCTCGCGTTCCTCCACCCGCCGAAACGCGTTCCAGAGCACCCCGAGCTCCGCGTCGACTTCGTGGTGCTCCCTCTATCGCGCGGCTGAACGCACGACCGCCGCCGACGCGTCGCTGCCGACGCGCCGACGGCGGCGCACTCCTCCAGGACGGCTCAGGCCTCGAGCGGCTCGGGGCTGATCGGATCTGGGCTAATCGGGTCCGGCGCGACCGGCTCGGGGATCGGGTCGACCAGCGTGGGATCCGGCGTGTCGGTGTCCACGTCGTCGTCGACGATCACGTCCACCTCCGTGCCGTCGGCGCGGCGGACCGGGCGGAGGAAGCCGAGCGAGCGGAGGATGCGACGGTCACGGATGACCACGCGCGCGATGCCGCTCCACTCGAGGTACCAGTTCCACGCGCGGTCCTCGGCCTCCTGCACCGCGGCGGGCGTCTTGCGCGCGAGGGGGTCGCGCGTGGCGGGCACCGAGCCGACTCGCGCGATGAGCCCGCGCGCCCCGGCCACGACGTCCTCGGTCAGCCCGCGCGCGTCGAGCCGCGCCCGCGCCTCCTGACCGCGCTCGAGACCGCCCTCGTCGACCGGCTTGGCCACCGCCTCGAGGCGGTCGAGCAGGGTGACCACCGAGACGATCACGTCGATCCCGGACGTCTGCGTGAGGTTGCGGAACACGACCTCGTGCACCTCGGGGTAGTTCGTGCGCAGCACG
>JAVJQK010000142.1 GCA_040218145.1 Sandaracinaceae bacterium
CCCCTCCGGGGTGCGACGCCACGCGGGCCCAGCTCGCCTGCACCCGACCCCGCGGAGCCTGAGCTCGCGCCCAGCCGCGGAAGCCGTCGCGGCAGCGGCAGCGGCAGCGGTCGCGGAAGCGGTCGCGGAAGCGGAAGCGGAAGCGGAAGCGGTTTCGGACGCGGACGCGGACGCGGTTTCGGACGCGGACGCGGACGCGGTTTCGGACGCGGACGCGGTTTCGGACGCGGACGCGGACGCGGTTTCGGACGCGGACGCGGTTTCGGACGCGGACGCGGTTTCGGACGCGGACGCGGACGCGGTTTCGGACGCGGACGCGGTTTCGGACGCGGACGCGGTTTCGGACGCGGACGCGGTTTCGGACGCGGACGCGGTTTCGGACGCGGACGCGGTTTCGGAAGCGGACTCGGACTCGGACTCGGACTCGGACTCGGACTCGGACTCGGACTCGGACTCGGACTCGGACTCGGACTCGGACTCGGACTCGGACTCGGACTCGGACTCGGACTCGGACTCGGCCTCGGCCTCGGACTCGGACTCGGCCTCGGACTCGGACTGGGACTCGGACTCCGACGATGGTTCGGCCCCCCCACGAGGCCTCGTGTTCTCGTCCCGCCTCCGCGACCCCATCAGCCCGTGCACGTCCTGCTCGCGGCGCTGTGCAAGAGGTGCGCGGCTGGGGCCGGGGGTCACCGATTCGGGGAGGAAGCGCGGGGCACGTCGATTGCTGACGGAGCGGCGACCGGGAGTATCACGCGTTGCATGCGTCCGTTTGCCGGTGGCTGTCGCCGGCGCTCTTCGCTGTCCTCTCCTCGTGTGGCGCCCCTCGGGGGCCGAGCGCGCTCGCCGAGGCGCATCCGCCCGCCCAGCTCACCGCGGGGGGGGAGGCGTCGATCTCGCCGGCCGAGGAGCCGTCCAAGGTCCGGATCTGGGAGGATCCTTTCACCGATCCGCCCGACGACGTGGAGCGCATGGCGGCGGAGTTCGAGCCGGTCGAGCGGGTCCTGCTCGGCTGGCACGGCGGCAACTGGGAGTACCTCGACTTCTTCGCCGACCTGCTGAAGATCGTCACCCCGGACGTGTCGGCGCTGGTCGCGGTGGAGGATCCCGAAGAGGAGGTGCTGCTGCGCCAGGCGCTCTACGACGCGGGCGTCGACGTCTCGCGGCTGGACTTCGCGGTGCACCCGCTCGACTCGATGTGGATCCGCGACTACGGCCCGGTCTTCGCGCGGACGCGAGACGGCGGGCTGCGCGTGGTGGACCTGCCCTATCACGGGGATCGCTGGCGCGACGATCAGTACCCGCTCGACTTCGCCCACCGCGTGTCGCTGCCCATCAGCCGGCCCGCGATGGAGCTCGAGGGCGGCCACATCCAGACGGACGGCACCGGGCGCTGCGTGATCACCGACGACGTGCTCGTGCGCAACGAGGGCTTCCTGTACCAGGAGTCCGACGTGCGGCGGCTGCTCGACCAGTACCTCGGCTGCCACGACGTGACGATCGTGCCGGCCGTGCACGGGGAGGAGACGGGGCACCTGGACGTCTTCGCCTACGTGACGGGGCCGAGCCGGATCGTCGTCGGGCGCTACCTCGCCGAAGAGGACCCCTACAACGCCCATCGCCTCAACCAGGCCGCGGCGCGGCTCCGGGCGGCGGGCTGGGAGGTCACGCGCATCCGGATGCCCGACCACGAGGGCCGCGTCGTCTTCCGCACGCACACCAACGTGCTGGTCACCGATCACACCGTGGTCGTGCCCATCTTCCGGCGGGACCGGCGCTTCGAGCGCCAGGCGCTGCGGGCGTTCCGGCGCGCGTTCCCCACCCGCCGGGTCGTGGGCCTCTACGCCGACGGCGTGATGAGCCTCGCGGGCGCGGTCCACTGCACGACCGTCACCGTCCCCCGGATGAGCGCCCCGAGGATGACCGCCCCGCCGATCGGCGGCCCTCATGGTACGACGCTCCCCCATGCAGACGCTCATCACCTGTGAGCACGCGAGCGGCGCGGTGCCCGAGGGGATCGATCTCGGCCTGAGCGCCGAGATCCTCGCGAGCCACGTCTCCACCGATCGCGGGGCGAAGGCCATCGCGGAGTCGCTCGCGGCCGCGCTCGAGGCGCCGCTGCTCCTCGGCGAGTGGTCGCGGCTCGTGGTCGATCTCAACCGCATGGAGGACAACCCCGCGGTCATGCTGGCGGAGACCTACGGCCACCGCGTGATCGGCAACGAGGGGCTGACCTACGCCGAATGCGAGGCGCGGCTCGCCCGCTATCACCGACCGCACCGGAACGCGGCCCGCGGGCACGCGCAGCGCATGGCGAGCGAGGGGGTGTGTCTGCACCTCTCGATGCACAGCTTCGCGCCCTCGGTCGATCCGGTGAAGCGGACCTACGACGCGGGCGTGCTCTACGACACCGAGCGCGCCTTCGAGTCCCGGATCGCGACGGCGATCATCGACGGCCTGAGCGCGCGCGGGTGGGAGACCCGGCACAACGAGCCGTACGCGGGGACCCCGGAGGGGCTCACGAGCTGGCTCCGCGCCCAGCTCCCGGAGGAGCGATACCTCGGGCTCGAGATCGAGGCGTCGCAGGCGTGGGTGGACGACGCGGCGCGCGCGACGCGGTTCGCCGCGGATCTCGCCGCGATCGTGAAGTCTCTGCCCTCCTCGTGAACCAGCGGTCACGCCCCTGATCCCATGCCCGGCACGGCGGCCCACCGTGGGCAGGCGGCACGGTCACTGCATTCGGCGCCCGCGAATCTTCACGGAGGAGGGGACGAATGCTTCGAGAGACTTGTTGGGTCGCGCTGACGGGGGTCGCCCTGATGGGCTGCAACGGCGGAGGCGCGTTCGAGCGCGGTCGGTCGCAGACCGAAGAAGGGGTGCGCATCGCCTGCAGCTGCGACTGGACCGACTTCGGCTACGACTCCGAGTCGGCTTGCGTGGAAGACCAGCTCGAGGGCCTCGAGCCGCTCGACCCGTGCGTGCAGCGCGCGTACGACCAGGTGCCCGAGATTCACGCCAGCTTCGACTGCCTGCTCGACGCCAACGACGCCTACCTGGCCTGCGCCCGGGGCGCCCGTTGCGACGACGCCACGGTGGCTCGCTGCGGCGAAGACCGGGAGGCCGCGTCCGACGCCTGCCCGCCTCCCCCCGAGGCCGCGCTGGCGCGCGCGAACCAGATCGCCGAGGAGTGTCGCGCCAGCGCGCCGCCCGGCATGTGTCCGGACGCCACCGTCGAGGGCAGCGGGCTGATCGCCTCTGGCACCACCGTCGGACAGAGCGCGGATCTCTCGGGCAGCTGCGGCGGGAGCAGCGCGTCGGACCTCGCCTTCACCTGGACCGCGCCGAGCGCCGGGACCTGGGTCATCGACACGGTCGGCAGCGAGCTCGACACGGTGCTCTACGCGCTGACCTCGTGCGGCGGGGCGGAGCTCGCCTGCAACGACGACGGCGAGTCGGGCTTCAGCTCCGAGATCACGCTCGAGCTGTCCGCTGGACAGACGATCGTGCTGGTCGTCGACGGCTTCGGCAGCGGCGGCGGCGACTTCGTGCTCAACGCGAACCCGCTCTGAGCTCGGCCGCGAGCTCGGGGTTGCCGCGGCGGACCTTCCAGATGAAGCCGTCGAGCGCGTAGTGCGTCGCCTGGGGCACCGCGAGCAGCGGCACGAGGAAGAGCAGCAGCGCGTCCGAGCTGTCGACGCCTTCGCCGAAGAGCCAGGGGCGGTCGTGCCACACGAGCCGGTCCCAGAGGGTCTCCTCGGCGAAGGCGACGATCACGATGAAGGCGAGGAACGCCCAGACCCCGCCGCGCAGCACGCGGGCCAGCAGGCTCGTCGGTCGCTGCGCGGCGCGGGCGCGTCCGTATCGGTAGGTCAACGCCAGGTACGGCACGCCGTGAATGATCACGTTGGTCACCGTGAAGGCGAAGTCGCCGTCGAAGACCATGATGCCGAGCCACCAGCAGAGCCAGGTGGTGAAGACGACGAGCGCCTTGCCGGCGTTGAGGGTGCCGTCGCGCCAGCGCCAGAGCTGCCGGCCCGCGAACGCGATCATCACGCCCCAGTAGACGGGGGCGAGGAGCGCCGCGACGGGCTCCGCGAGGCCGACCACGAAGTCGCCTTGCAGAAACCAGACGAAGCCGCGCGGCAAGTGCGCGTGCCACCAGATCAGCGGGTAGACCGTCGCCGCGTAGGTCGCCGCGCGATCGAGGTGGAGATCCAGCCGACCCTGCTCGCCCGCGCGGCGGCGATAGAGAGCGACCCAGCCCCACTGCTGCCGGACGAAGTGGAAGACGGCGGCGTAGGCGAGGACGCGCCAGAAGGTCAGCGGGCTGAAGGCGTAGGCCAGCACCCCGAGCCCCCAGCAGAGGAGCGGCGTGCCGAGGTAGAGGAGCGGGCGGCGGCGGACCTCGGCGCCGTCGAGGTAGACGCGGAACATCGTCGACCAGACGTGCGCGACGTCGATCGCGAGCACACACACGATCCAGGCCCAGCCGGGCGCGCTGCCCTCGAGCAGGCCGAAGGCGGCGCCGACGAAGAGGAGCGCGACGGCGGCGAGCGCGCTGCCGCCGAAGACCCAGAGATCGGTGCGCTTGCCGAAGAGCCACGGGCCCTCGCTCTTCGGGGCGAAGATGGCGCGCACCGCGGCGCTCACGTCGCCTCCGTCAGCGCGTCGGCCACCTCGTTCGCCGCGCGCAGCCCGTGGTCGAAGGCCTCCTCGAACAGGGCCAGGCCGCTCAGATCGCTGTGGGCGAAGTGGACCTGTCCGACCGGCGCCGCGGCGGCGCGGCGCGCCTCGCTCGCGCGCACGCCGACCCGCGGCTGGGCCATCGCGTGCCCCCAGCGCCAGACGTCCACCCGGCGGAGCTGCTGGCGGAGATCGGGGTGCGCGCGCGACAGATCCGCCGTGATGGCGTCGGTCCAGGCCGAGTGGCCGTGGTCGAGCAGGCGGCGGCGCGCGTCGCGGGGATCGGAGTCCACCAGGGGAAAGTAGTACGTCCAGACCGTCGGGCCGAAGTCTCGCCCGCGCTGGTGGGTCGCGGTGACGTAGCCGAGGCTCGGGCTGTCGTAGAGCACGTTGTCCCACGCGGGCGGGAAGCCGCGCTCGCCGGGCCGGTCCGCGAGGTGGAGGTTGGCCACCATCCAGGCGCCCCAGTGCCCGTCCTCCGCGCTGGGCGCGCCCTCGACGAGCCGCGACGCGACGAAGCGCGGCACGGCGCAGATCACGCGCTCCGCCTGCACGCGGAGCGGCCGCCGGGTCGACGCCTCGATGAGGTCCACCGTGCCGTCGCGGCCGACGCGCGCGGCGAGGTGGCCGGTGTGAACCGCGCGGCCCTGCGCGAGGTGACGCACGAGGGCGCCGTTGCCCGCGGGCCAGGTCAGGAAGTCCGCGCTGTCCATGCCCTCTTCGGCGCGCGCGCAGTGATAGAAGAGCAGCGACCACGCGCTCGCGTCCGCCAGCGTCAGGCCGTAGTCGTCGCGCGTGCCGTACTCGAGCCACCAGAGCAGCCGCCGCGAGGTGAAGCCGTGGCGTCGGCACCACTCGGCCGCGCTGATGCGATCGAGCGCGAGCACCTCGGCGTCGTCCGAGCCGAGGCGCGTGGGCAGCGCGAACGCGCGCCGGCCCCGCGCGTCCCGGAAGGCGAGCCAGCGCTCGACGATGCGCTCGAAGCGGTCGCGCTGCGCGAGGTCGTGCGCGCTCGCGCCGACGGTCGGGTAGAGGCCGCGATACCAGTAGCCGCGGTAGAAGACGCGCTCGTCGGGCGCGCGGACGAGCAGGTGCTCCTGCGGCTCTCCGTCCTCGTCGAGCGCGTCCATCTCGCGCAGCAGCGCGCGGAGCTCCGGCTGCGCCTCGCTCGGCACGGGCAGGTAGTGCGCGCCCCACGGGTAGGCGGTGACCTCGCTCTGCCCCGACGCGCTCGTCCCGCCGGGCTGCGGCTCGAGCTCGAACAGCTCCACGCCCTCGACCCCACGCCGCGCGAGCTGCCACGCCGCGCTCAGGCCCGCGGGGCCGGCGCCGATCACCGCCACGCGGACCCGGCGCGTCTCGACCTCGCCGGTCGCGAAGGCGCGTCGCGCGTCGCCGTCCCGGAGCAGGTGGCCGATCTGATGGCTCTGGCCGAGCAGCTCCCCGCGGACGTCGGGCGGCGTCTCCTCGTCGTCGCACGCGAGGGCGAGCGGCGCGCCGAGCAGCGCGGCCAGGACGTCGCGGCGGCGCATCACCGCTCCAGCCGGGACCACTCTTGGTCGTAGTACTGCACGAGCGCTTGCGTATCGAGGCGGTTGATCTCGATGTCGTCGGGGCGCTGCATGTCCTGTCCGAAGACGAACATCGCCTGCATGGCGTCGTCGTTCAGGAAGCGCAGCCCCTCCACGTCGGGCACCTCCCGCGGCCGATCGAAGGGCCGGCCCATCGCGAGCACGTAGCCCCACTCGCCGAAGCTGGGCACCAGCGTGTGGTAGGCGGCGGTGTGCAGCCCGGCCGCGGCCATCGTGCGCTCGATGCACCAGAAGGAGCGGCGGGCGTAGAGCGGCGAGGTCGCCTGCACGATCACCGCGGTCCCCGGGTGCATCACGTGCCGCAGCAGCGCGTAGAAGCGGCTCGAGTAGAGCTTGCCGAGCGAGAAGTTGTTCGGGTCCGGGAAGTCGACGATGACCACGTCATAGGGCTCGAGGTCGGCGCCGTTCTCGTCGATCCACACCATCGCGTCGTCGTTGATCACGGTCACGCGCGGATCGTCGAGGCTGCCCTCGTTGAGCTGCCGCATCACCGACACGCGCCGGGCCATGTCCGTCATCGCGGGGTCGAGGTCGACGAGGGTCACCGTCTCGACGCCCTCGTGGCGCAGGATCTCCCGGACCGCGAGGCCATCACCGCCGCCGAGCACCAGCGCGCGGCGCGCGTCCGGGCGCAAGGAGAAGGCCGGGTGCACGAGGGCCTCGTGGTAGCGGTACTCGTCGTGCGAGGCGAACTGCAGGTTGCCGTTGAGGAAGAGCTGCACGCCGAGCGCGCCGCGGGTCAGCACGACGCGTTGATAGCGGCTCTGCTCGGCGAAGATCACGCGGTCGTCGTAGAGCTCGGCCTCCGCGTGCTGGGTCAACCGATCGGCCCCGACGAACGCGGCCGCGAGCGCGACCAGCAGCAGCACGCCCTTGGCCCGGAGCCGCCAGCGGATGGGGCGGTAGATGAGGTCGCCGAGCACCCACGTGGTCATCAGAGCGACGGCGCCGTTGAGCATCCCGAAGAGGAGCGAGGTCCGCACCAGCCCGAGGGTCGGCATCAGCACGATGGCGAAGAGCAGCGAGCCGAGCAGCGCCCCGAGGTAGTCGAAGGTCAGCACCTTCGCGACGAGCTCCTTGAAGTCGAGCTCCTTCTCGAGGATGCGCATCAGGAGCGGCAGCTCGATCCCCACGAGCGCGCCGATCACGACGACCGTGCCGTAGAGGAGGACGCGGAAGGCGTCGGCGTAGGCGAAGACGTAGAAGAGGAAGGGCGCGCTGAAGCCGCCGATCAGCGCCGCGGCGAGCTCCACCTCGACGAAGCGGATCACGACGCGCTCGACGACGAAGCGCGAGAGGTACGCGCCGAGCCCCATCGCGGAGAGGTAGACGCCGATGATGGTGGAGAACTGGAAGACCGAGTCGCCGAGCACATAGCTCGCCAGCGTCCCCGCGATCAGCTCGTAGACCAGGCCCGCGGTCGCGATGACCAGGACCGTCAGGAACAGCAGCGGGACCTTGCGCTTGGCGAAGGCCGTGGTGGGGGCGTCGGACAAGCAGGGTCTGCGTCGCTACCCGTGCAGGGCAGCCGAGACGATCAACGCGACGCCGATGATCACCGAGCCGATCACGATGCCGAGCGCGGTGTTCTGGTCCTCCTCGATCTCCTTGCGGACCGAGAAGGGGGCGACCTTCGTGATGATCCAGAAGGCGAGGCCGAAGAAGACGAGGCCGATGAGGACGAAGACCACGGTCGAGATGACGTGGACTCCGATGGTGACGAGTTGATCGAGCATGCCGAGGCCCTCCGAGCTCATTTGCCGCCGGCGTAGCCGCCGTACCAGAAGATCGGGGCGACGACGAAGCCGCCCCCAGGACGCCGCGACCCGGGCGGCATGGCGCGCGTCTCGACGCTGGTCGAGCCGAGATCACGGCCGGTGAAGACGTAGAAGCCGTACCCGCCGAGGAGCGAGAGGCCGAAGATGGGGTAGATGAGGAAGCTCAGAAATCGCATGTCTTCTCACCAGAGGTTGGAGTTCTCCCACCGCTTCTTCTCGAAGGCGGCGCGCCGGAAGATGGAGATCGGGACCGGCACCAGGAGCAGGAGGAAGGTCAGCAGGCAGCACCACGGGCTCCGGCTGCCCTGGACGACCTCGATGGACGCGGTCGGCGGCCTCGCCGAGGTGCCCACGTTGAAGAGCCCGGGCGTCCAGTGGTTCCACTGCGGATCCATGCGCAGCACGTAGCGCCCCTCGGGCACCTGATCGACGTAGATCGTCGCGTTGCGGCTGCCGTCGGTCCAGGACTCGCCACCCGTGACCCCGTGATAGTACTCCGTGCTCACGAAGAACTCGCGGACGTTGCCGCTCTCCTCGTCGATGAGCGCGCAGGCGACGCCGACGTAGTCGTTGTCCGCCGACGTCTGGAGCTCCACCTCGAGCACGGCCGGGCCGTCGGTGATGGTGAAGGGCGGCGTGTACGAGGCGGTGTCCTGCTGCGGCGTCGTGCCCACGGGCGCCGCGTTCGACTGGGTCGGCGGGAGGGTGATCGGGCCCGCCACGAGCGTCCGGTGCTTGCCGCCGAGGTCGGCGCCGAGGGCGATGCCGAGGAAGAGCAGCAGGAGCACCGCGAAGGTGCCGAGCGTCGGCCACAGCGCGTGCGGGTTCGGCTGCGCCGTCCCGACGCCGCTCTTGGAGGGCGGCGAGCCCTGCAGCCCGAACGCCTTCCAGACCTCCTTGCCGTCGACGTACTCGCCGGCCGACCAGACGATCTCGCTCTCGCTGCGCTCCTCGCTGATGATCTGCGGCGGCTTGATGTAGTCGCTCGTGGTGGTCTGCTCGCCCACCTCGACCTTCCAGTAGAACTCCCCGATGACGAAGCGCACCGTCGCGGAGTTGGTCCCGAAGCGCTTGAAGGTGTGCTTGCCGTACTTCGCGGTGGAGCCGACGATCTGCACGTCGGCCACGCTGATCGGCTTCAGGAGCATCCAGTGGCCGGAGTCCTCCATGAGCCAGCGGTAGCCTTGCTCCGTGTACAGGAGGTACTCGCGCCAGCTGTAGGTGACCCCGTGGACCACCGTGTAGCGCTCCATGAAGCCGATGACCTTGACCTTCTCGCCCTTCAGCTCGCCATCGGTGCCGAGGGGGATGTAGGGCTCGATCCGCGGCTGCTCGAGCTTGCGCAGGAGCTGGAGGTTCTGCCCCTGCACGTCGAGGAGCGAGTAGCAGAAGGCGCACGCCGCGCGCTCGGTGCTCTCGGACGAGATCTCGACCGGCGCGCCGCACGTGGGGCAGCTCACCTTGCCGATCTGGACCTTCTCTTCGGTCCGCTCTCCCCAGGCGGTCTTCGCCACCTGCAGCTCGTCCGGGCCGAGCTCGCGCCCGGCGAAGAGCATCGGCGCGCCCGTCCCGTCGCCGTAGTCGATGGTCGCGAAGCCGCCGCCCGCGCCGGCGAGGTCGATGTACCAGCCGCGCTGACCCGGGACGACCGGGAAGGGCAGCTCGCCCTCACCGCTGAGGAGGGTGCTCTGACCCTGCTCCTGAACCGTCCAGACCGTCTCGCCGGTCCCGCTGAAGCTGCCCTGCTGGCCCGGCTGGAGGCTCTGGTAGGCGGGCACGCCGGACGCGTCGGCGGGCCGGGTCATGTACCAGCGCCCCTGCGCGCGCGCGAGCCAGCCCCAGCCGCCCTCGTCGAAGCCGACGTACCACTCGTCCCAGGGGCCGCGGCCGTGATCGAGCTGCAGCCGCCCGGCGACGCGGAAGCCCTTGCCCGCGATGGTGCCGGAGTCGCCGACCTCGATCGGCGGCGCGGTGGGGACGAGGTCCGCGACCCGCCCGATCGCCTGCAGGTCCTTGTCCGTCCGGACGACGCTGTAGCGACAGTGCGGGCACACGAGCGCCGAGGACGAGCCGAGCCCGAACTCGATCGGCCCGCCACAGTTCGGACAGTTGGCCGTGCGCGCTCCCAGCACGGCGCACTTCTACCACATCCGGCGGCCCGGCTCTCAGATGTTCTTGAGGAACAGGTCGGGCGAGCCGCCGAGGGAGACGACCTCGGAGAGGAGCGACTCGAGCATGGCGCTCTGGCCGACCGCGACGACCGCGGCGCGAGAGAGGTCGGGCGCGCGCTCGTGCAAGGCGTCTTGGACGGTCGTGCCGCGCAGGGTGCCGTCGTCGCCGAGCCGCGAGTAGACCATGCGCACGTCCACCCCGTGGGCCTCCCAGCGCGCGAGATCGTCGCCGATGGCGAGGTGCTCGGGGCTCCGCAGGCCGTGGTCGAGGGAGATCGCGCCGTACGCGTCCCGCTCCCGGAGGACGGCCTCGATGGCGGCGCGGATGGGAGCGACCCCGGTGCCGGTCGCGAAGAAGAGCAGGTCCTTGCCGCGCGCGCGCTCGAGGTCGAAGCCGCCGCCGGCGGGCAGGGTCATCTCGACCTCGGTCCCGCCGGGGAGCCGCACGAGCGCGTCGGCCGCCTCGCCGCCCTCGGGGTTGTTGGTGCGCACGAGGAAGCGCGCGACGTCGTCGCCCGGGGCGGAGAACATGGCGAAGATGCCCTCGGCGCCGCCGATGCGCATCTTGCAGAACTGGCCGGCGCGCGCGTAGCCGGCGACGAAGCCATCGACCGGGCGCAGCTCCACGAACGCCTGGTCCGCGGCCGCGGGCCGCACCGCGAGGAGCTCGGCCGCGGCGTATTCGCTGAATTCGGGGAGCTGCATGTCCGGCAGACCTAGAGCCGGATGTCGATGACCGCAGCCCGGCGGAGCTCCGCGAGGAGGAGCTCCTCCTGCCGCGCCATCGCCCCCTCCATCATCTGCTGGTAAATCTGCATGCGCATGTCCTCGTAGGCTGGCGCGCCCTCGGCGGACTGCTGCCGGTCCATCAGGAGGAAGATGTGGAAGCCGGCCGGGCCGCGCACGACCTCGCCGATCTCGCCCACGTCGAGGTTCATCAGCGCGTCCTCGAGCGAATCAGGGAGCTCACCCTGGCGCAGGGTCCCGAGGCGCATCCCGCCTTCGGACCAGAAGTCGTCCGCGCCCTCGACGTCGTCGCGCGCCGCCTCGGCCTCGGAGCGGATCCGGGCCACCTCGGTGGCGGTCGCGCCGCTCGGGACCTCGAAGAAGATCTGCGCCGCGGTGAACTCCGCCGTGCGCCGCTCACGCGCGATGAGCATCTCGTAGCGCTCGCGGACCTGCTCCTCGGTGATGTTCACCCGGCCGCGGGCCCGGAAGTTGAGCACCTTGAGCCGGAGGAGCTGCCGTCGGACGTCGCCGCGGTACTGCTCCTCGGTGAAGCCCTGGCCCCGCACCGCCTCCCAGAAGGTCGCGTCGTCGAGACCGCTCTGGCGCTGCACGTTGGCGATCGCGCGGTCCACCTCGGCCCGGCTCACCGAGACCTGCATCTCGTCCGCGGCCTGGAGGAAGAGCTCCTCCTGGATCATCCGGTCGAGGACCTCGCGATAGAGCTGCTCGATGGCGGCCATGCGCGCGGCCTGGCTCGGCGACGCGAGCGCCTGGTCGAGCATCGGCGCGGCGCGGCGGCGCAGCTCGGAGAGGAAGATGGCGTCGTCGTTGATCGTCGCGACGACCCGCTCGATCACCTCCGCCTTCGCGGCGCCCGGCGCGAGCAGCGCGAGCCCGAGGGCGGCCGTCAGGAGGCTCTTCTTCATCGTCCCCCCTGCTTCGTCGGCCCCTGCTTGGTCGGCGCGGGCGGGCGGGGCCCCGTCGGCGCGGTCGGGCGCAGCGCCCCGGACGGCTCGGCGCCGAGCTGCGGGTTGGTCACGGTGGGCGAGTCACCCTCGGGCAGGTCGATCTGGACCTCGCTCAGGAGATCCAGGTTCTCCTCGACGTCCGCCGCCGCGCGCAGCTCGTCGATGAGGTCCTGGATGGCCTGCTCGCGGCGCTCGCGGTGCAGGCGCGCGCGGATCGGGCGCTCGGCCTCCTCGAGGCTGCGGCGCATCGCGGCGCGGCGCCCGGTGAGCTTGACGATGTGCCAGCCGGCGTCGCTCCGCACGACCTCGGGGTGCATGCCGCCGATCTGCTGGATCTGGAACGCCGCCTCCGCGACCGCGTCCGGCACCTCGGGCTCGTTGTCGGTGCGCTCGGAGGGGCGCGAGAAGAAGCGCAGGTCGCCGAAGCGGTCGCGCGTGTCCGCGTCCTGGTTGTGCTGCTCGGCGAGGCGCCGGTAGAGGCGCAGGTCCTGCGGGCTCGCCATCAGCTCGCGCAGGACGCGCTGAGCCGTGGCGCGGTCGCGCACCTGGATGTGGCTCGCGCGCACCTGCTCGGGGGTGTTGAACTCGCGCTCGTGCGAGGCGTAGAAGGCCTGCACGTCCTCGTCCGAGATCGACTCGGGGGTGATCTCGGCGAAGCGCTCCTCGAGGAAGCGGCGGATCATCATCTGCTTGCGCGTGCGCTCGACCTCGGGCAGCTCGTGGTAGCCGCGCCGGCGGGCCTCCTGGGCGAGCAGCTCGAAGCGGATCATCTGGTCGAGGAACTCGCGGCGCCGCTCCGGGCTCGCGTAGCGGGTCCGCAGGAACGACCCCTTCGACGCCAGCTCCTCGGCGAGCTCGCCGACGGTGATCTCACGGCTCCCGATGGTGGCGAGGGTGGCCGCGCGCTGCGCCGCGGTCAGGCCGTGCACGACCTCGCCGTCGCCGCTCGGGTCGGTCCCGTTGGGGTCGGGATCGGGGTCGTCCTCCCCGCAGCCGACCGCGCCGAGCGCGAATCCGCCAGAGAGCAGGAGGGACGCGAGCATCACAGAGAAAAATCGTCGCGGCATGTCGCTGAGACGCACGTACCACACCCGCAAATTGGAGGCCAGGAGCGCCCTTTCCCACCATACTCCCGCCGTGCTTCGCCTCTTGATGATCACCACGCTCCTCGCCGTCGGCTGCGACGACGGGACCCCGCCCGCCGACGACGCCGGCGTGGACGCCGCCGTGGACGCGGGCGGCTCGGGGAGGGCGCCCTGCGCGCGGGACGCGGGCGTGATGGACGCCGACCTCGCGCGCGGGCTCTCGAACACCTGCACGGACGGGCTCTTGCTCAGCGGGCTCGGGCTGCGCTGGGCCGACGGCTCGCACCGCCTCGCGCGCTGGGCCGTCTACCCGCGCACCGTCTTCCCCGAAGGCTGCCCGCCCTCGAGCGCGCTCCGCGGCGCGACGCTGGTCACGGAGCTGGAGGGCGAGGTCGACGGCCGGGCCGCGCCCGGAGGCGAGGTCATGGTGACCTACAGCGCCATCGGCCCCTTCGGCGGCTCGACCCCGCCCGACGCGGGCATGACCTGGCGCGGGGTCCGGATCGCGCGCGGCACCACCACCGTCGACCTGACGGCCGACGAGGGCGAGTCCCCGGCGCTCTTCGACCTGGCCGGCGCGGGCATGGGCGCCGCGCCCGCCCTCGCGGTGGTGCTGGACGGGCTGGAGCTGTCGACCGAGGTCACGCAGCCGCCCGCCTTCCCGCGTGACCTCGACGCCAGCGACGGCTTCGCCACGCGCGGCATCGGCGCCTGGATCGACGCGGTCGAGCGCGACGGAGACACGCTGCGCTTCCGGGCCGGCGCCCGCTTCGCCGTCGGCCGCTCGGGCGACCCCGAGCTGGATCGCGCCTTCGGCAGCACCCGCACCCGCGCCGTCGTGCACTGGGCCGTGGTCGCGCTCCCGCGCGCTCCCGTCGCCGGCTCGGTGGCGTACCGCGAGAGCCACTTCGGCACCGGCCCGCGCGAGCTCTCGCTCTGCCGCCCGGACGCCGAGACCACCGCCCTCGCCATCGAGGGGCCGCCCGCAGCGCACGCCGCGCCCGCGCTGACCTCCTTCCGCCTCTCGCTCTTCCCCGAGGACGAAGAGCAGGGGGACGTGGTGCGTGAGCTGTCGCTGCTGGTGCACTCCTTCGAGCACGACCCCAGCTCCGGCCGCGCGCACATGCAGGTCGAGGGCTACGCCACCAACGAGGGCCCGCCGCCCAGCCGCCAGCCCATGACCTACGACGTCTCCGCGACCGTCGCGCTGCTGAGCTGGGACGCCGGGGACGACGTGGAGCACCTCCGCTTCGCGGCCCCGGTCGAGGCCGGCCGCACCGACGTCGAGCTCCCGCTGACCGAGCGCTAGCAGTGTCCGGCAAAGATGACTGCGCGCGCCTCGCCGGCGGGACGGCGCGCCCAGCGCGCCAGTCGCTCCTCCGAAATGCTTCAGCATTTCGTCGACGGCCCGGCGCGCTGGACACGCCGTCGCGCTCGGCGATGCATCGCGCGCATCTTCGCCGGACCCTGCTAGTCCCGAATCAAGCGCTTCGCGCTTGCTCCGGGCCTAGCAGTTCTAGTCAGGGGCTTTTCGCAAAAGCCCCTCGCTGCGGCGGCAAAGCCGCCTTCGCTTCACCCGAAAACGACGCGCCTGCGGCGCTTCTAGCCCCAAAT
>JAVJQK010000143.1 GCA_040218145.1 Sandaracinaceae bacterium
CTCGGCGCTCGTGCCGAGCAGCGCCCTCGCGACCGTCTCGCGAGCGTGGCGCGCGCCGAGATCCGTCCGCAGTGCCACCGGTGGTCTCATGGAGACCGGTGATATCGGTGGAGGTGGTGCGCTTCGTCGCCGGTGGCGACATTCGACGAGCGCTGGGGCGCCGTCTACACGCAGCTCGGAGGCTGGGCGCGGCTCGAGAACGACCCGCGTGGCGAGCAGGCGCGGAGGCTGCTCGCGAGCCTCTTCCCCGACGGCCTCATGTTCCTGACCCGCTCGTACGGCGACGAGTGGGTGCAGTCGCAGGAGCGGCTGCAGCGCATCGAGGAGGAGGGGCTCGAGGAGTCGCTCGTGTCCCTGGTCCACCCCGATCTCCTCCGCGAGGTGCGCAAGGCGCACGACGCGCTCGGCGAGGGTCTCGGCGTGGGCGACGAGCCGCTGCCGCCGCTCGAGAGCCGCGCCATGCTCGACGCGCTCCGCACGCTCTCGCTCGCCATCAGCGACTACGCGCGCGTGCTCGCCGGCCGGGTCGAGCGCGGCGACGCCGACAGTGAGCGTCGCTACCTCCAGGCGATGGCGCCGCTCGAGCTCTTCCGCGCCACCCGCGGCCGCGGCAGCGGAGAAGACGAGGTCGACCCGTCCGCGCCGGTGCCGCCCGCCGACGACGGTCCCGTGGTCGACGACGACCCCGACGTGGACCCGCCCGTGCTCGACGAGCCGGTGCCGCCGGTCGGCTGATCCTCCGCGGGCCCTTCGGGGCTGGCGAAACGACAGTAGATGCGATCCCCGCAGTCTCGGGGTCTCGCAGATCGCAGATTCGAGCGATCTTCGAGGCCTCGAGGCTGCCCTCGTTCATCGGGAAGAGCGGTTCGCGCGACCTCGACGTCGGCCCGAACGAGAATCGGGGAGCGTGGCGTGGACCTCGACGTCGACCTGGTCGGGCTTCGGGGAGGGCGCCGGGAACCCGGAGGTCGAGGGCCGACGCCCCGAGGATGTTTCGAGGGGACGTCGAGGCGCGCGAATCGCACCCATCTGCGTTTGGCACCTGGGAGGCCGTTAGAAGACGGGCATGACGAGTGGGCTGAGACAAGACACGCCGGTGCGGCGCTCGAGCGAGAAGCGCGATCGAGCCCCACGAGGCCTTCTGCTGCGACGACGGTCCCCGAGCTCGCGCACTGAATGGCGAGGCCGGGGACGAAGACGCGAGCCTATCAAGAGCGCACGCGTGGTCGAGCGGGCCTCAGTTCCCCGACTCGGAGCTCAGGTACAGCGGCATCTTCACCGCTGCGTATCGGTCGCCTGCGCGCACGTTGAACTCTTCTCGCCGCACGGCCTCGGCTTGCTGAGCCCCCGACACGCCGTGAAAGCTGATGGGAACCTGAGACGTGGTGAAGAAGAAGCCCAGCCCAGCATCGAGCCGGAGACGAATCTTGTGCTCGTCGAGCCAGGTGAGGGTGAGCTCACGGTGGTGAGGCAGCTTGTTCCTGCCCACGACATCGACGGTGTCGGTCTGGGCACCCAATGCGTCAAGAAGAGCGCGCAGGGCATCGCGCTGCTGTTCCAGCTCCTGCCAGTCGTCGTGGATGAGGCCCGGGTACCCCGTCGCGTACCGGTTGCGACTCGTCCGTAGGACGAGACGGCTGTAGTCGGCGAGGCCGCCCGGTTCATCCCGAAGCGCGGCGAGGACTTCGTAGAGCACGCGGCCGGTCAACGGTCTGCACACGTAACAGTCGACGTAGCTAACCATCGCGAGGCGCTCGCGGCCGTCGAGCCGTGACCTCAGGTCCGGATACCTCTTCTTCAGCAGGCCCCAGAACTTGGCCCCCACGTCCGCGATGCTGCCGTCAAACTCGGTTGAAACGCGCAGCTCGGTGAACTGATTCGGGGCGGGCTTGCGCAGCACGCTGGGGTCTATGGGCTCCGCATCGAGCGCGGGCAGCGGCCCGTCGAAGCGGTGCACGACGTAGCGCACCGTCTCGTCTTCGGCGCCCGGGCCCGCCCAGGCTTCGTCCGGCACGAGGCCGGCGGGATGGGATGCAGCCCAGCGTGTGCTCGCCTGCGGGCCCTCAATCTCGAGGATCATCCAGCCGTCTCCCGCCCGAATCCCGTCGCCCTTGGCCCGCGCGACGCGGAAGCCGTCGGCCTCCAACCGGCCGGCGAGCTGGTTGGCCTCGTCAAACTCCATCGCCTTGTGACTGGCCTCCGGCACCACGACGGTCACGACGACCGTCGGCTCCCTGTTGAGATCGAAGAGGGTGTGCCGGAGCTTCCAGGCATCGTAGTCCCAGTCCTCCACCGGGCCGCCTAGGTGCACCCGGATGTGTTGCAGTCCGGCCTTCTGGATACCGAGGTGCAGAGCGCTCTTCAGCGAAAGGGTCTCCAGCGTAGTCGCGGGGCCGAAGTACTTGAGCTCGTCGGGGAGCTCGAGCGCCTCGATAACCTGGCTGGTGAGCGCTTCGAGCGCGGCGTGGCGGTCGAGGTCGTCGACGGCGAACTGGGTGTCGTACGAGAGCAAGCACCCGTGGCAGGCGGCATCGCATTCTTCCGGGCACTCGAGGATGGTCCGGGCGCTCTTCAGCAGAGCGCTCAGCTTGCTCGCGACCGATGCGACGTAGCCCGCACCGCCGTGCGCGGCGTCGTAGAGCAAGATCGAGCCGCGAGCCTTCGGGCCGAGACCCTTCGAGCGAGACAGGGCCCAGCCGATCTCGCGCGTGTCCACGCCAAGCTCGAGGGCTAGCGCTTGACGCAGCGCGACCGCGATGGAGGTGGCGACCTTGGCGTCCTCGAGCGGTTCCGAGGTCTCCGGGTCCGCGAGCTGAAGCTCCACGACATCGGTGCGCGCCGAGGCGCCCAGGCGCAGGCCGGACACCGTGCCCCAGCTCCCGTCGGCGCCGGTGCAAAGCTCGCCCCTCTCGCCGCCACCGCGAAGGCGACGATGCTTGAGGTAGGCACCGCTCAGGCCTCGGTTCGCGTCGGTATGCGATTCTGCGTAGCCGCAGTGTAGGCAGATCGCATAGCCGTGACCCGCCTCGCCGGCGGAGCTGTGGTGCAGGTAGCCGTCGGGGTCGTAGCGGAACCAGCCGGAGCGCGGATTCGGGAGCAGCTGCCAAGGAGCGCCACCGGCGCTGATCCACGGGGGAGTGCGCGGCACGTAGCGCTCGCGCGACAGGTCGTTCGTGGGTGAGTGCCGAATATCGACCGCAAACCCGGCGGGTTCGAGGTAGCGGTGCGGCCTGACACGCACGCTCCCGCACTGTTCGCACGACTTCGGGGGACGAATGGCGTCACCTGCCGCGCCACAGTCGCCGCACTTCCACGCGTGGCGCAGGGACTGAACCTCTCGGTAGTCGCCCCCCGTGGTCCGGAGCTGCCAACTGAGAGTCACACCGCGCGACTCGTACACAGTGCCGTCGACGATGACGCCGCTGCCGGGCGCGTAGTCGATGATGCCGCGATCGACTTGCCGCGACGGGAAGCCACGGGCGCGCTGGTAGCCCTCGTCTCGGCTGGCGCCCTGGTCCTTCTCGGCCTTCATCTGCTCGGCCGTGGTCGTGACAAAGGGCACGACGTGAAGCGGGAACCCGTAGGACGGCAGGTAGCCCTCGCTCGCCAGCGTCTTCAGCAGGTACTCCTCTCGAAGACGTCGCACTTGCGCGAACACGGCGCGCTGCGCTGGCTCCCCGGGCTTCTCCTTCGTGGGCTCGCCTCCGAGCGCCTCGAGGTCGCGCATCAGCGCCTCATGCTCCGCCGTCCACCGGTCTGCCGCCCGCTGCAGCAACTGGCGTGCAAGGTTGAGCCGCGGGCCGATGGGCCCGTGCAACGGCGTGCCGTAGGTGACGAGCTCGATTCCCCTGGCGACCCGTGAATCATCGGACGCCTCATCGAACAGCCAACGCTGGTAGTCCTGATAAAGCGCGGGGGTGTCGTCGGCGGCGCTTCGGAAGAAGCCGTCACACCGGAGTTTGTGCGTGTCGCTCGCGCCGACATGCACGAAGTAGGCGCCGAGCAGCACTGAGTGCACGTGGCGCTGCACGATTCTCTCGGAGCCGAGGGACACCTGCGGGACATGCACAGGGTGGGTGAACGGCCACTCGGGGCGCCCGAACACCGCGGCACCGTGGGGGCTGCCCTGGCAAAGCGTGAGGACGAGCGCCCGGTTCTCCCCTCGTCGGCCCGCGCGCCCGGCGCGCTGCTGGTAGTTCGCGGGTCCGGGAGGCGCGTTGTTCATGCCCACGGCGGCGAGTCCGCCGATGTCGACGCCCATCTCCATCGTGGTGGAGCAGCTGAGCAGGTTCGTGCGCCCCGACTTGAAGGACGTCTCGAGGTGTTGCAGGCGGGTCTTGGAGACCTGTGCGGAGTGCTCTGCCGACTCGTAGTAGAGCGTGCTCGGGAAGCTCGCGATTCGGTCCGAGAACTCCGTCCAGATGCCCTTCTCACGAAGCGCGCTCACCGCTGGATCGCTCTCGAGCCAGGCGCGGATCTCCTCGGGGCGCGCTCGCTCTTGCGTCTGGACGTCGTTACCGAAGACATAGCGGGGCCGGGGCATGTCCAGCGGCTCGCAGACCTGGTCGCTCGTCCACCGATCCGTCTGGAACGGGGAGTGACCGAGCAGCGTGCGGCCAAGTACGCGCCGCGTGACAGGGCAGAGGTACCCACGGTCGATCGTCTCGAGCCGCGTGGCCGCCAGATCGAGCTGAAAGCCGTGCTCGGTCGCTACCAGGGCGTTGACCCTGAGGAGCGCCTTGAATGCCTCCCCGAGCACGGCATGGACGAGCTCGCGATCGGATACGTCATCCGGGTTCAACTTCAGCGCAACTCCCAGTAGCCTCGGCATCCGTGACCAGCGTCCCTTTGCAGGCGCGCCCGGCCAGGGATACTGCTTGTTGCGCACCGTGGGTTCGTCCTGGCGTACGATGAGCGGCTGGTTGATGCGCGCGCCGAGCCAGCGTCGGAGATCGGTATCGGAGATCTGCACCGCGGACATGGACCGTACGAAGAAGTCGAGCAGGACCTCCAGTAGCTCACGCCATGCGGCGAGAGGCTCGCCCTTGATGCGTCCCGCCAGCTGCTTCCACTCAGTCGGCACAGAGCTGACGTTGTCGAGCTGCGGATACGCGAGTCGGGCCAGACCGAGCGTCTCCAGCGAAGTCTGACGCTTCGGTCGCCGGACCAACTCACGAAGCAGGCACACCTGCGCCATCTTCTGCGCGCTGAGATCTGCGGCGGCATACCTGGCATGAAGCCCGCTCCTCATCCAGTCGCGGACCGGCACCTCATGCGCGAGCCGCGTCTCCGCTTCGCGCCAGTCGAGCGAGCCGCGAGACCCACTAGCCTCGACCGTGGCCAGCTCGGCCGCCTTCTCCTTCGCCATCTCCTCGAGCCCTGCACCGCTGAGCTTCGCGATGTCACCGCGGAGCTTGGCCAGGCGCTCCGGGTCTGGCGCCCTCGCTCGGTCCCAGAGGGAGTGATAGACACTCGCCCGCACGTAGTTGCGCTCCGCCTCGAGCTGCGATCGCAGGGCAAACCGCGCTGTCCCTTGGCGTGAGTCGGTGAAGGTGATGAGGCGACGACCACCTGCCGGCAGCCGGTTCGCGGCCTTCTCCTTCTCGGGGCGGTTCGGCTCGGGGAGCTGCTCGAGGACCGCGGGGATACCGAGCCCGAGGAAGAACTGCGCACCGAGGCGCACGGTTCGCAGGTTCCTGCCGTCGCGATGGTCGAGCGCACCGCAGCGACCGCATCGATACCGGTCATGGTGCGCGGCAACAAGCCACACCATCGCCGGACCTTTGCCGATCAGGCCTTGCTCCGGGTCGTACGGAACGGGCGCCGTCACCGCACCTGTGCGCTCGTCCTTGCCGGCACCTTGGGCACCGGTGAGCAACGTCGGAAAGACCTTCGAATCGTCATCGGCTTCGTCGGAATCTTCGCTATCGTCGTCAGCCTCGTCGTCGTCGAGACTCGCGGCGACCTCCCAGGCAGTGGGGTGGATCACACCGTTCTCGTTCCGGCCCACCAGGTACGACTCCCCGCAGCCGTGGCACCCAAGCAGCTCGAGCACCACGCTCTTGCACGCTGAGCATTGGGTTCGACGCTCACGGAACACGAGTCCGAACGGCCAGTCCGAAGCGGCCAGGTCTGTGCCTTCGACTCCGGAGCAAGCGGGGTTGGTGCACGCCCACAGCCCCGTCAGCGTACGCAGGAAGAAGTGCCCCCGGAGCGGCAGAAGGTTGTTTCCGTCGGCTCGCGTCGCGCGGCTGGCGTGATCGAGAAACTCGAGGGCCTCCTCGGCGTCCTCTACGTCCAGGGCCTTCTGAACGGCGGGCAAGGTCACGTGGCCGGTCTCCAGCTGGCTACGGAGCTCGCGCACGGCCCGTGAGCTGGCGAGGGCCTCGAAGCACTCAGACTCGTTGGATTTCCGGAGTGATGCGAGCTCCGGAACCCGGCCGTCCTTCTCGTGCATCTCGCGCTCGAGCTCGGGCATCACGCGACGCCCGTCGACAACCGTTACCTTGTCCGCGGGCAGTCCCGCCAGGTCGGCGAGGAAGCGCTGAAGCTGTTCCTTGGCGCCGTCTCCGCCGATTGTCGCAGAGGTGGCGACGAAGCGGACCTCCTGGGGGTCCACCTCAAAGGCGTGCATGACGCGCCGGAGCAGGAGAGAGAGCTCCGCCGCGCTTGAACCGAGGTATGTGTGCGCCTCGTCGAGCACGATCCAGCGGAGGTGCTTCTTGGACTGTTGCACGATGGGAGCGTCGATGGCGCGGACCATCATGAACTCGAGCATCGTGGCGTTGGTCACGAGGATCGGAGGCGGCGTTCGGCGAAGGTCCTTGCGCGACAGTACCTCGCTCGGGAACTTGCGGCGGATCGACTCCTTGGGCGGGCTCTCAGGGGTGTTGCCGTTGTAGAGGCTGAATCGAACCTTGTCGCCAAAGCCGCTCGTCCACGCGAGCAGGCGGTCGCGCTGGCTGTTGATCAGCGCGTTGAGCGGATAGAGGAAGAGCGCACGGACACCGACGAGTGGGCTCTGCGCCTGAGACGCTGCGTGCTCCACCGCCAGGTCGTTCAAGATGGGTACGAGAAAGCACTCCGTTTTGCCACTCGCGGTCCCCGTGGTGACGACGACCGACTGGCCCTCGACTTCGATCAGCTCGCGCCACGCCTTGTGTTGGTGAAGGTATGGATGGCGATCGAGCGGAAAGCGCTCGCCCTCGTAGCCCGCCGCGGGATTGGCGAGCGCGAGCTTGGTGCTCTGGTGAAGGAACGGGATCGCAGAAAGCGGCTCCGGGTGCGGTTCCCAGTCGAAGAGAGCCTCCATGACCGGAGGCGCGAGGAAGCTGTTCGGCGCGCCCGAAGGCGAGTCGAGGGTGGAGAGCAGATGGCGTCGAAGACCATCACTCGCGGGTCCGATCTGGCTGACCGATGCGCGGGCGGCGCGACGGCGAAGCTCGGTAGCGAGACGACGAAAGTACGTGGAATCAGACATCGAAGGCCTCCGGGTTCGCCTCGATCGCCTCGTTGGCCATGAGTGCGAGGAACAGGGCGTGCGCCGAGCGGAACCACTCGGGGTCGAAGTCGCGCAGAAGCCGAAGCTGGAACAGCGCCGTCGGGCTGACCTTCTCGCCCGTGATCGCGAGGGCAGCGGCGAGAGCGGGCGCTTCGCGCACCGCGTCGCGGTGGCTGAGCGTGGGGTCATGGCTCAGGACGCGGAGGGCGCGGTTGGCAACTGCTTGGGTGCGCGGGTCGACGATCTCGTCGAGCTTCGGCTCGGGCCAGCGACGCGAAGAGTTTCGCTGCAGCAGCTCATTCCGGAAGTACTCAAGCCCCGGTCGCGCCTGGGCGATCATTGCGAGGTAGGGAACCGGCGCTGCAGGCACGCCGGGTAGAGAGCGCGCGAAGACCTCGAGGACCACATTGATGAAGGGATCGAGGTTTGGGGCCGCGCCGACGAGGCCCCCCAGGAGCTCACGAAGCGCCTCTTGGCTTCCCCCGAAAGTCTCCGCGATCTCGGGCTGCTCGGCGAACTCCAGGAGCCGACGAGCGGCGCGCATCCAGTCGCGGAGCGGCACCGTCGCCCAGAGGAACGGAAGCTCCTCGAGCCCGCCCCAGACGACGCTCCTAAGCTCCGCGGGAAGCCTTGGATGGAGCATGAGAAGCGCCGCCGCCGTCGGCCGCTCAGTCAACAACCGAACCGCATCAAAAGTGGCCGGCGTCAGGTCCTTCAACCAGCGCGTCATGGAGAAGAGCCGTGGCCATGCTTCGTGCGAAACCGAACTCTCCATTTCCTCCAGGAGCGCGAGCATCGCCGCAGTTCGTTCGTCCGGATTTCCGATCCAGACCGCACGCTGAAGCACATCGAGATCGCCAGGAGGGTCGCCGGCTACGTTGAAGAGGAGCGGTCGAAGGCGTGCCCATTCGCCTTGCCAGCCAAGGACGAGCCACGGCCCGGCCGTGAGGTCCGCTGGGACACGCCATGTGTCGGGCGCCGAACGCTCCCCGAACAGCACGGGCTCGGCATCGGGCGCGTCCAGCCGCACGGCTTCGATCTTCAATCGATCCAGGCCGTCGGCGCCGAGGCTCGCGACCGAGCCTGGAGGGACACGCACTTCCAGCGTACTGCCTTCGTGCTTGATGGGAACCAGCTCGGTGTCGTAGCGACGCACCTCGATCTCGGGCGGCCGGTCGATCATTCCACCGCGGGGGACGAGCCGGAGTTCGACCGTGCCGTCCAGCGAATCGGTCCCCGCCAGCAGGGAGGCTACGCCTGCTTCGACGCGATCGAGCGACAGCTCCAGCACGCCATCATCGCGCCAGTCGAGGTCGCCGAGCGCTTGCCAGCCCCCTGTGCCGGCGCGCCGTCCCTCGAGCACAAGCGCATTGCCGCGAGGCTCGAACGCGCGCGCTCGTACGGTCCCCAGGCGATCAAGCGCACGGAAGCTCCCGGCAGGAAGCGGCTTTCCGTCGAACCCGACAAAGCACCGCACCTGAAGGGGGGACGGCACCTCCAGCGTCGCTTCGAGGCCATCCTCGAACAACACCTGAGAGCGCAGGACAGTTGGCGCCGTCGCGCCCTTCGCGCGCAGATGCAACACCGATCGGCCGGGCTCGTTCACGACTTCGAGCTCAAGGTCTTTGTCGACGATCTGGGCTCCCTTTACCGCGGGGTGCGTGATCGTGATCGTGCCCCGCCCCGAGCTGGGGTTCCTCACGCTTACCTCGAGGCCCTTCGGGACCACCGTGATGGTGGTTCGAAAGACTGTGTCGCCCTCTTCGTTCCGAGCACGCAGGCTCAAGTCGCCGCACGGTCTATCGGACCAGGGCCGCCAAGCGCCGGAGGAGGGACCCCGTCGGGGACGCCACTCGACGCGCTCCGCCGCGACCTCACGTTCGCGTCCGTTCGGCTCTACCCGGTGCACCTGAGGCGCGTCCAGCCAAACCTCCGACCCAGCAAACGCGTGCCGGCGATACTGACCCCGAAGGACGTGGGGCACGTCCTCCTCGATCGCGTTGGTCGCGAACGAACAGACATCGCCGTCGGCATTCGTCCAGCGGGCACTGCCGCGCAGTTCAACAAGACGTCGACCCGGAGGTGCGGACGCGTCGAGCCAGCCGGCCTTGCCGTCCACCGTGAGTTCGCCGTCCTCGGGCAGGAGGATAAGCATTCGGTCGCCGGCCGCGCGCCCAGATCCAAACGCCCGAACCGGAACAACGTCGAGTACGCGCCCGCCTCGCAGCACCCAAGGAAGCTCCTCGGGGACGGCCTGGCCGCCCAGCATGTCCCCCGTACCGATGTCGCTTGTCCCGATGCTGGCCACAACGCGAACGGTCCCAAGGAGCCCTTCGCCACGGCGAAAGCGTCGCTGAGGTGAGATCGCCGAGATGCGGTATCGGGGCTCTCCCGCGAGTCGATGCGCGTTCGCGACGGGAAGCCGCGTGCCTTCCGGGGCGACCATCGACAGCTGGAAGTAGGGGGGAAGCTCCTCCTCCTTGCGTAGCCGGAGCAGACTCTTGAAGTCGTCCTCACTCGCCACCGGCTCGAAGCGCGCCGCTCGAGCGAGCCAGGCAGATCCGTTTTGGCGGAGTTGAAGCTCGAGCTCGAGGAACGACGCGCCGGAACCAGTCGTAGTCGGCGTCGGCTCTCGAAGCAGTCCATGCAGGAGCTGCTCTGCCACACCTTCTTCGAGGCGTAGCGGAACTTGATCTCGCCAACGGGGCGCCACTCGGTCGAGCTCTCCCAGGGGGTCTTCGCTCGCTCCGGGAAGCCGCTTGCGCAGCTCGAGAATGGAGCTCACGAGCGCGGACGCGACCTCGTAGACGACGTCGTTCCGAAGAGTGCGTGGGAGGTCCTGCGCCAGCGTTAGAGCGAGCTCGGCGGGAGGTTGGTTGTAGGCTTCCGACGTCCGTAGCAGGCGCGCGAAGTACGCACGAAGGCTGTTGTTGCCGTCGCTGGTCAGAAGGCGAAGAGGCAGGCCGCCCTGGCAAGCCAGCGTCCGCTGGTAGTAGCTGCGGTGCTGCGTCGAGATCACGCGACCGCAGTTCCAGTAGCGGAGGCCCGCCTCGACCAGATCGTAGAGCATAGAGCCATGCCCCCAGGACCAGCCGATGGGCTCAAGGATCGGCTGCCACTTCCAGGCGCCGCCGCTGTGCTCGCGGCAGAACTTGTCCGCCGCGAACAGGCAGAACGCTCCCGACGCGGCCGGAGACGGAGCAACCGGATTGAGCCCGACCCTCAACGCCCGCTCGAGCGCGTCGAGCTCGGAGGCGGTCACCTTGTAGGCCCATAAAGGATGCCCTTCGTGTCGACTCAAACCCGAGCGCTCGGTGATCGACTGAAGTACTGCTTCGACGCTCATTCGGGTCTCCTCCCAATAGCGCTCGGCGCTGTGTAGCAGACGCCCTTCGACGGATGGTCTGACATCCATTCCGTACCCTGGTGTCAACTGCGTTGTGCCGTTGGCGACAACTGCTTTACCGTAGCAGGTCGTGGTTGTGCTCGGCGAGCCTGTGGCCGGACCGTGTCTGACCATCGCTGGCGTTCTTGTGAGTATGACCACCGATGGAAACGACTCGACCAGCGAGCTCGGAGGTGAGCCCGCCGAGCTTGGTTGCGACATGGAGCGGCCGGTCGGTCAGGGACCATGGCGCTTCCGAGCGAAGCTGCTCGAGAGAGATCGCCCGGTTCCCGAGCACGTAGCTGAGGTTGGCCCCCGCCTCCTGAGCCCGAGCAAGGTCGGGTGCTGGACCACGGAGTTGGTGTCGGCGGCGTCGGTCGTCGTCATGTTTCCGTTCTCGCACGAGCACGTTGCCTGCTTTCCCCATCCCTTGTCGAGAGCAAGACGCAGGTCGGGGAGCGCATCTGACACCTTTCTTTCGGCGCTCTTTCCTGGCCCGGCTACCGTCGCCGCAGCTCGCGCCCCGGGAGCGCTTCCAAGAGGGTTGGAGCTGTGCCCGGCATCGTCTGGAAGCTGCCCCTGTGGTCGTCGTGGTGAACGTGCGCGTCGACAAGTGGGGGCGGCGAAGCGCGACACTGCTCCACGAGTCCGAGAGCACCGAGCATGCCGTGGTCGAGCAGGACCTGAGGGTCGGTCGGTCCTACTTCCTCTGGAGGGAGCCACATCGCGAGCCCTTCCCCGTCCTGCTCCCCGTGCGCCCGGAATGAGGTCGAGCATGGGGACGGGCGCCTCGCGAGCTGAGTATGCTCCAGGCGTGCACGCGCGGGTCAGACGACGGATCGCTGAGGGCAGCTTGTCCGCGCTCGTGGCCTTGGCGCTTGGGACGGGGGCTTGCCACCGCGCCAATCCCACTGACGGGTGGTCGGCCGAGCAAGAACGGAACGTGGAGCAGAGCGCCCACAGCGTCGCGGTCATCGCCCACGCGGTTCGGAACGAGACGGGGCGCTGCCCCGAGCTCGACGAGCTGGTCGCGGACGAGTGGTTCACGGTTGACTCGACCAGCGATATCGCCGGCCGCCGCTTCCGGCTGGAGTGTGGCGATGGGTATGCGCTCGTGACGAGCGCCGGCTTCGACGGCGAGTTCGGGACCGCCGACGACCTCACGGGCAAGGCCGATGACGGCAGACACTGACCCTGAGTCAGCGCCGCGGAAGCTGGCCCGGGACCGTCTGTGCAGGCACGAAGGCGCGGAACACCTGGATTCGGTCCCACACGCGATGGAGCGCGGTGAACGACGGAGAGCCGCGGAGCGTTCCCTCGAGCTCCGCTGTCTCCCGGAGCACGGTGGTTGCGTGACGCCGCGCCTCCCCGCGCCCGAGCGCCCGCCTGGCGTCGCGCCGAAGCGCAGCGAGCGCGCGAGACGCGCTCTCGACGTTCAGGTAGCGCTCTCCTTCGAGCCTGACGTAGCCGCCGGGTGTCACTCGCGCTCGCACTTCCTGGCCCAGGTGCCAGGGAACCGTTCCGAAGGTGTCTCCGAACGCGGGGTGAGTTGCCAGGCTTACTGCGGTCCATCCCTTGGCCACACCTCCGCGTGCGCGGAGCATGAGCCACGCGCACCTCGCCATGAACAGCTCTCCCCGTGGAGTGTCGGCGACCGCGCAGCCGTGGAACTCGATCCTCGCGCCACCGCCCATCAGCCCCGAGTACTGCGCCAGCTCTTCCCACTCCGTGAGATGGTACTCGCCGAGGTCCAGCCGCCCCGGTCCCCCGTGAGAGTGGAAGTCCAGGTACCGAAGCTGTGTGCCGTCTCGGAGATGGCGGCTCAGGATCTCGTGAAGCTGGGCGCGGCCGTTGACCTCCTCGGCGCGCCCACCGCTCGATTCCGCAGCGTGGGTGCGGGCCTCCTCGATCAGCGCTTCGTCGAACACGACAGAGGTGGCCCGGCCGGCGGCGAGGTGAAGGTGAGTAGTCATCCGCGTCGGGGTCCGTATATCGCGATTTCGCTTCGAGGGAGCAAGCGCGCCGGATATCTCTCGTATCTCGGGCGGGTTTCGAGGCTCCGTCCGGCCGTCGCAACCCCGCCAACGCATCTCCGATGAGGAGTGTCGATGGTTCGAAGGAGATCACGCTGATGGTGATGACCCTCTTCGCCAACCTTCGCGTCGATGGCAGTCGACATGGCCTCGGGGGCCGAGCGACGCCTCGGCCCGCCGATGCGTCAGCCCTGGCTCTGCGTGCACACCGGGAGGCTCTTGCAGATCGGGCACAGCGTCGTCGATCTCCTGGAGGGCGAGCGTTCCGAGGCGACCGTGCACACGGAGCCGCTCGGCCTCGACGGTACCGGACGCCTGCTCGTGCCGCTGCGCGGATGGGATGCGGGAGTCGCGTGCGGTCCTCTCGCGTGGCTCGATCCCCGGGACCTCGAGCATCAACCGCGCAGCCTCGGACGATGCCGCTCCACGCCGGATCTCGATCTGCTTGGACCATTCGCGCCCTGACCTTTTCCAGGCTGGCCCCGCCGAAATCGGGTGGTCCCAGCCGCGCCAAGACGACGTGCGAGGCATTCGAGGAAACTCGCCGACGCGACGCACACATCCTGTATCCTCCGCGCCGGCGATCTTTCTTTGCACGGCAGGAAACTCGCCGACCGGCTCGCCGATGGGGGGAGCGGCAGAGAGACACGATGGCCTCGCACCGAGGCGCGAGGAGCTCCATGAGCAACGACAACGAGCGCGACGAGTCTGGCAGTGACGGCGAAGTCGTGGAGACCGTCGGTGAAGTCGCCAAAGGCGCGGCTGAGCTCGGCGAGACCATCTCCAAGGCCGCCGAGGGTGATGTCGCTGGCGCCCTGGGGAGCGGGCTGGGAGCCCTCGGCAGTGCGGGCGAGCTCGCGGGCGGGGCCCTCGGAGACACGGAGTCGGACGCGCGGGACGCGGTGAACACGGCCTCGACCGTCGCGAACACCGCTTCCTCCGTCGTGAACGCCGGCAGGAGCCTCGCAGGTGCCGCTCAGTCCGGGGACGTCGGCAGGGCGGCGGGGGCCCTAGGATCGGCCGGGGATGCGGCGCGCTACATCGTGCCCGCGGGCGAAGCTCGGGAAGCGCTGGAGGGGGTCGGATCCGCCGCCGGAGCCGTCCAGCAGGGCGCCGAAGCTCTCGACCGGGCTGGGGGAACGAGCGGGGGCGGGGCGGGGCGTAACCCCGTCACGTTCCTCCTCGAGGTCGCCGGCCTCGACGGGCAGTGGGGCGTCATCTCCGTATCGTTGCAGGAGTCGCTCAACTCCATCCCCAGCGCCCAGATCCGCGCTCGCTATGATGGGCATCCCGAGCGTAGTGACCTGCTGTTGGCAGAAGCCAAGCTGACCGTCGAGCGCGGCGAGCAGCTCCGCGAGTTCAAGGGGCTCGTCTTCCACGCCCGGATTCAGGAGGGGGACGAGGACTCCGAGGTCACGTTTCAGCTGGCGCCAGCGGCGACCTACCTCGCGCACAAGGTGAACAACCGCATCCACCAGAACCTGACCGTGGTGGAGGCGATCATCGAGACCTACAAGGGGATGCTCGGGCCGCTCCAGCGCTCGGTCGACGAGTCGAACCTGCAGCGGACCTACGAAAAGCGCGAGTACAATGTCCAGTACCAGGAGAGCAATCTATCGTTCCTGTCGCGGCTGGCAGAGGAAGAGGGGATCTTCTGGTTCTTCGACTACGAAGGCGACAAGGAAGTCCTCGTGCTCGCCGACGCCGTCGCCGGCCTCGCCCAGGCGCGGGCCAACGATGGCGGTGAGGCCCCATACCATCCCGATTCCCGCCAGGCCCCGGACGGCGAGAGCGTCACGCAGGTCAACCGTGACGAGGTCATCGGCGCCACCGACGTCGTAGTGCGCGGATGGGATTGGACCAACCCGGCCCTCGATGTCGTGGCAGAGCAGACCGGGCGCGGTGACGCCGAGCCCGCCACGGAGATCTACGACCACACCGACGCGCTCATCGTCCACGACTACCGCGACGAGCAGTACAAGGGGAACACCGCTCGAATCCAGGCGCAGCTGCGTGCCGAGCGTTTGGACCTCGACCGCAAGCACTGGTCGATGAACGCCAACGTCGTGTCGGCCCATCCCGGCCGCACGCTCGGCGTAGTCGGCAGCCCGGGCGACTTCGACGCACGGTACTTGATCGTGTCGATGACCTCACACGGGAGCGCCACGGAGGGCGTCTCGGGCACGTGGACCAGCTCGATGGATGTCGTCCCGACCGCGGTCCCCTACCGCCCGCCGCACCGAACCCCGAGGCCCATCGCTCATGGCCCCGAGACGGCCATCGTGGTGGGCCCGGGAGGCTCCGAGATCCACACCGACGAGCACGGCCGGGTGAAGGTCCGCTTCCACTGGGACCGTGACCACGCTCCGCGGGAGAACGACTCGAGCTGCTGGATCCGCGTGTCCCACAACTGGGCCGGCCCGGGGTTCGGCACCTTCTTCCTGCCGCGGGTCGACATGGAGGTGGTCGTCAGCTTCCTCGGCGGCAACCCCGACCGGCCGATCGTGACGGGCTGCGTATATCACGGCACCAACCGCGTGGGCGTAGAGCTGGACGCCAAGAAGACGCAGAGCCTGATCCGGACGAAGTCATCGCCCAACAGCGAAGGCTTCAACGAGATGCGCTTCGAGGACGAGGCGGGCAACGAGTTCATCTACGTCCACGCCGAGAAGGACTACACGGAGGAGGTCGAGCACGACCACTCGACGCACGTCAAGAACTGCCAGACCAACACGGTGGACGTCGATCAGACCGAGACCGTTGGGCACGACCAGACGATGCACGTCAAGAACGACCGCAAGAAGACGGTCGACAAGTTCGAGACGACGACGATCGGGGAGGATCGCGACGAGACGGTTCACGGCGCCGAGACGGTCACCATCGACAAGACGCGGGACCACACGGTCAAGAAGGACGAGTCCCTCCTGGTGACCGAGGGGCATCGCAGCGTCACGGTCATGACCGGAGAGGATAAGGAGACCTACAAGGGAGGTCGCGCCACGACCGTCGACAAGCATGACAACCTACACGTCATCGGCGGAAACAACCGAAACGAGACCATCACCGGACAGCGAAACCAGTGGGTCACCAAGAAGTACACGCTGGTTCAGGCAGACACCGAGAAGTTCATCCTGGATGGCAACGGCTATTGGGAGTCGGCGCAGATGATCCGCGTGATCACGGGCTCGTCCACGCTTCAGATGAAGGCGGGGGGCGACATCGCGATCAACGCGAGCTCGTCGGTCTCGGTCGAAGTCGGCAGCTCCAAGTTCGAGATCAAGCCCGGCAAGATCTCCATCGAGGCGGATGAGATTCAGCTCAAGGCGGGCGAGTCGGCGCTGAAGCTCGAGGCGTCCAAGGCGACGCTGAAGGGCGCGATGGTCGATCTCTTGGCCGACATGTTTGCGACCATCAAGGGCACCCTCGTGAGGCTCAACTGAGGTCGTCATGCAGCAGATGGTCGAACGTCTCCGCACCGATCTCGCCGCGTTCATCGAGCAGCGCGAGTCGCTGGCCCTCGTCCTTTGGGCCAAGCAACCACTCGATTCCTCCTACGCGCTCAAGCTGCTCGGGTCCCTCGACGAGGTCTCCGACCGCGACGTCTTCATCCTCTTTGCAGAGGACTGCTACGACCCATCGCGGTACCTCGACTCGCTGATGGCGGCGTGCGACATGGACATCGACACGGGCAACCGTGCCATCGCCGCGGGAGCGGGCAGCGATGACGCCCAGCCTTGGGAGTCGGTACCGCCGAGCTGCTTCGAGGAGGGACGCGGGGTGCAAGGGCGTCTCCGGGCGCTGGTGGAACACCTCCGACGCTACTACCCCGATGCAACGCACCGGCTCGTCTTCGGCTTCTTGCCCGCTCAGCTCACCAGCCCAGGCGCCTACGCGGAGTTCGTGCGCGCGCTGCTGCCGGTGCAGGGGTACGAGCCCTGGATGGCGGGCGTTCGACTCATCGTACAGGACTCGCAGCTCGCTCCCACGCTCGTCCCCGAGCTCGTCCACAGAGAGGGGAACGACGTGCTCGTCCGGCCCATCGACTTCTCCACGGATGCGCTCACGCAAGGGCTGGTCGATCAGCTCACCAACCCTGGCACTCCCGAGAGCGAGAAAATGTCGGCGCTCGTGCAGGTGGCCGCGCTCGATCACGCCTGGAAGCGGTACGACGACGCCCTCCGGAAGTACGGGACCGCGTACACGTACTACCTGACTCAGCGGAACGACGGAATGCAGGGCGTCTGTCTTCTCTTCGCTGGCTACACGCTCGAACAGATGGCTCGGCTCGAGGAGGCGAAGGAGAAGTACCGGCAGGCTCTGGAGCTGGCGATCGCGAGCGACCTCCGTCAGCTGATTCTCAACGCCACCATGGCGTTGGGGGCGGCCCATCAGCAGCAGGGAGACTGGGCCGGGGCCTCCGATTACTGGATGGCCGCCGCGGCGACGGCCAAGGTGATCAGCAGCTTCTGGGTGCTCGCCGACTGCGCCGAGAAGGCCGGGTTGTGCCAACTCGCGCTCAACCAAACAGGCAAGGCGCTGGAGTTCTGGGATGCCGCCAAGAAGGTAGGCACCCAGGTTCACTACTGGGACCGCGTCATCGCCGTGCTCGAGCACTCCATCGAAGTCGAACGGCGCGCCAACATGAGCGAAGAGGCAGCGAACCACGAGAAGGAGCTCATGGTCGCCCGCCACGAGCGAGAACGAGCGCTCGCCGAGACAAGAGAGGCTCAACAACAAGCGAAGGTGCAGGCATGAGCGGAGGACGCCGAGCGCGAGGCGTGCCCTCGACCGCGAGTCGGGGAGGCCACCACAGCCGCCGGTCGCCCAGCGCGAGTCAGATGCTGGGAAGCTACGCGCACGCGGCCGACGCCGACATTGTCGCGCCGCCGAGCGCCTATGCCGACATGGCGAGCCAGATCGCGTCGGAGGATGCGGCCCACATCACGCAGGTCGTCTCTCATCCGATCGACACGGCAGGCTCGACCATCGCCCGTGCAGCGCAGATGGAAGCGCAGATCGTGCAGGAGACGTTCGCGCCATTCACGGAGGCGCCCCCGTCCGCCGCCGCCGTTCCTGGCCACTACCTCTCCGCCATTCTCGGCGTCATTGGTCTGGTCGACCAGATTCAGTACGTCGGCATCGCTGCTCTGACAGCACCGATTGCCGCCATCGCCCCTCCGCTTCCGTGCGCGACGCTCACTATGCCCATGCTGGGCATCCCGCACACGCATCCGCATCCTCCGAGCACCATCCCACCTGCCCCCCCCATCCCTCTCCCCAGCTTTGGCATGATGACCATGCCGGGCGCGATAAGCGTGCTGGTCGGCGGTATCCCGGCAGCTCGCTGCGGAGACGTCGGACTGATGCTCACCTGCGGGACCATCGGTGTGCCCTGCGAAGTCATGCTCGGCTCGAGCAATACGTTCGTCGGCGGCGGGCGAGCGGCTCGGATGGGTACCGACCTCTTCTTTCACGACAACCCCGGTGAGATGGGGCCATTCGCCATGGCGATGGCGGTCGCAGGCGCCGTCGCGGCCTACGCGACCGCCGCCGGGCAAGCCATCGACGGGAACTTCGCGGGGGCCGCCGTGACGATGGCGCAGCAAGCGGCAGACGGCGCCGCGATGGCGCTCAAGATGATGCGAAAGGTCGACCCGGGTATGCCGCCTGACGCCGGCATGATCATGATGGGCAACGCGACGGTGCTCGTCGGCGGAACCCCCTTCCCGGCGGCGATGGATATCTCCGCGATTCTCGGCAAGCTCGACGGTATCGCCAAGCGGACCGCTCGGCGGAGCAACGCCGCATCGGGTGATGGCGTCGACCCCCAGCGTCGCAACTGCGGCACTCAGAACTGCGCGGGCCACTGATGCCTTCACAACGCTGCCCGAGCGCTGGTAGCCGTCACCTGGTCGGCGACCCCGTGGACGTCGTCACCGGCGCCAACACGTTTCGCGAGGTCGACTTCGAAGTCGCTGCTCCCTTCGAGCTCTTCTTCTACCGGCACTACGACAGCCGGTGGTGTCGCGACAACCGGGGCCTTGGACCGGGCTTCCGGCATGGGTTCGACCACTGGCTCATCTTCGATCTCGACGGCGTCACGTACCGAGACTCGGACGGCTCGGACAAGCACTTCCCCCATCTGGTGGCCGACGGCCAGCGCTTCGCGAGCGGAGGATGCTGGCTCGAGCGCGTGACCGAGGAACGCTATGTCCTCACCCGTCACGCCCGGCCGACGATGGTCTTCCGCCGTCCACCGGGGGACATCGAGGCCGAGCTCGTCGAGCTCCGACAACTCGTCGATGGCGTGGAGCGACGTGTCCCGGTCACCTACGACGCCCAGGGAAAGCTCTCGCAGATTCTCGTCGCCCACGACGACACCCTCCGTCTGGACTGGGACGAGCAAGGGTATCTGCACGGAGTCCGCCGCCTGAGCGAGGGCGACAAGCGAGAGTGGCTCGTCCGGTACCACTACGAGAACGGGTACCTCGTCGCGGCGACGGACATGTACGGCCACTCGTTCCGGCTCGAATACGACCAGGCCGGACGAGTCCGCCGCCGCGTCGACAGGCGGGGCTTCGGCTTCCAGTTCGAGTACGACGAGGCCGGGCGGTGCATCTCGAGTGTCGGAGACGATGGCACGCTCGCCGTCTCGCTCACCTACAAGCCCCTGGAGTACGAGACCCGCGTCCTCGACGCGAACGCCGCCGAGTGGGTCTACCAGTACGACAAGTCGGGCGCCGTCGTCCTCATCACCGACCCGTACGGCGGGGTCCGCTACTTCAAGACCGGCGATGACGGTCGGGTGCTCAGGGAGTACGACGCCAACGGCGGCTGCACGACCTACCTGCACGACGAGGCCGGGGCGCCGGTCGCGAAAATCGATCCGCAGGGTCACGTCACCCAGCTGCCGGAGCCATTCCCGCCCAAGAAGCCCGGTGCGCACCGGGTGCCGAAGCTGCCGATCGAGTGGGAGCTCGGGGACCTGTGGGAGCGCGACTTCAAGCTCCCGGACCCTCACGAGCTGCCCTTCGACTTGCCGGCCGAGGTCCGCGACGCGTTGACCGTCAGCGACAGCCCCCAGCGCGGCACCGTCCAAACGGTCTGCGACTTCCAGGGGCACCGTGTTCGCGAGGAGGTCGAGAGCGGCGCTGCGCGAGCCTACGGTTACAACGCCAACGGCGGGCTCGAGACCGTAGTCGACATGCAGGGCGGCGCCTGGCGCATCGACGTCGACGGCTTCAATGACATCGTCGCCGAGACCGACCCGCTCGGCGGCACGCTGCGCTACCGCTACTCGCAAACCCGCGCGATGGTCGCAGCGCTCGATCAGGCCGGCACCGAGACCGAGTACGACCGGGACCTGAAGGACCGCATCACCGCGGTGCGCCGGGACGGCGAGCTGCGAGAGACCTACGCCTGGGACCCGGCCGATCACCTCATCGAGAAGCGGGACGCGCTGGGGGAGGTGATGCTCGAGATCGAGCGGGACACAGCCGGCCGTCCCGTGGTGAAGAAGCTCGCGAGCGGCGAGCAGCACGAGCTCGTCTACGACGAAGCCGGTCGGCTCACGGAGGCGCGCACCAGCCGTGGCCGCTGCACCTTCGCCTACGACTGGGCCGGCCGCCGGACCGAGGACAAGCGCGACGGCAAGGGCGTGGAGCACCGGTTCGCCCTCGACCGTGTCCGCAGCACGACCGTCCTCGGCCGCTTCCGCACCGAGTACCGCGACACGCCGGGCGGCGGAGTCAGCATCACCGATCCGACCGGCCGGGAGCACGTGATCCGGTCCCACGGCCGCGGCCTCTTCACGCGGGACTTCGCCAACGGCGTCAGCGAGACGGTCCAGTACCACCCGCGCGCCGGGCGAGTGCTCGCGAAGGTGCTCTTCCGGCGGGACGCGCACGGCCACGCCTGGGCGCGTCGCTACCAGTACAGCGACGAGGGGGAGCTCCGGCTCGTCATCGATAGCGACGCCGGCCCGTCGCGCTACGAGCACGACGCCGCCCTCCGTCTGGCCAAGGCTACGCAGCCCGACGGACGCACGGCCGAGTTTCGCTACAACGCGGCCGGCACCCTCTTCCAGTCGTCGACGCTGCAGGGCGGCACCGTCGGCAAACAGAACCAGCTGCGCCAGGCCAATGGCGAGCGCTACGCCTACAACCACCGCGGGCACCTCAGCGAGCGGGTCAGCAGTCGTGGCAAGATCTCCTACGATTACGACAGCCTGGACCAGCTGAGCGTCGTCTTCTGGGAGGGCCCGAACGGCGAACGCTGGGGGTGGGACGCCGACTACGATCCGCTCGGTCGGCGGACGCGGAAGGCTCCTGGCTACACGAACGAGACGCACTTCTACTGGGACACGGACCGGCTGGCCGCCGAGGTCTTCTCCGACGGCCGGGTGCGCGTTTACGTCTACCCCGACGCCTTCTCGGTCGTCCCGCTGCTCTTCGCCGAATACGAGAGCGAGGACGCCGACCCGAGCTCGGGCCAGGTCTACTACTGCTTCACCGATCAGCGCGGCGCGGTTCAGCGGGTGCTCGACGACGACGGGGCCGTGGTCTGGTCCGCCAAGCTCGAGCCCTACGGGTACGTCCACGTCGAGCAGGGCGCCGATTTCCACCAGCCCCTCCGCTTCCCTGGCCACTACTTCGACTCGGAGACGGGGCTCCATCAGAACCGCTTCCGGTACTACGATCCACTGCTCGGTCGCTATCTGCAGGTCGATCCCACCGGGCTACGGGGAGGCGGGAATCTATACGCGCACACCGCGAACCCGCTCGTTCAGGTCGACCTGCGCGGGCTCACGCACCAGCCAAGTCCGACGCGTAGAGATGACGGGGGTGAGATTCCGGACGGTACTGAGCACGAGGCTCAACCTGGAACGACCCCTCCTGCGGAAAGCGTCCGAGTGGTGCCGCCCCCGAGGACGATCCTTGGCGGCCTCACGCCGGAGCTTGCCGCGCTCTCTTCGCGCTCGGAACAGTTGAGGACGCAGATAGCCGCCCATGAGGCCCGAGGCGGTAGGGTTGAGATGGCGGCGCCAGGAGTCGGCACGCACTATGATCCGACCACAAGGACTGTTCGCGTACGTCCGGACGTCCCCTTAGAACAGCAGGCTGCAGGTCTCGCCCACGAACTCGGACACGCAAATGATACTAGCTCGTGGGTCCCGCCGACGGGGCTGTCGGAACAGGAGTATGTCAGCGCCAACGTTGATAGAGAGATGAGGGGAGAAGGGTTAGCCCAGTTGAACAATCTTGAGGTCCGAGATCAGATTATGAGGACTGGTGGTCCAGATATCGGAATAAGTGGCACGCAGGATGCGGGCTATCAGTCCGCCTACGACCGACACAAGTCAGGCGACTTGACTCGAGATGAGGTCGTAGGAGAGCTTGGTCGGCTGATGGGTAGCGAAACGACGGGAACCACGGGGCAACCGTATCATGACTACTATGGCGACCATTATAGGACCCACTACAACAGTACCGGAGGCTCGGTTGTTCACAAGGGCACTCCGTAGAGAGAGGGAGTCGCATGGGCGCCAGTGAGAAGTTCCGTGAGCTGCTAGTGTGGGCGTGTCAGTCTCGAGACATGCTGCGGACAGAGCTCGAGAAACGTCTCGAAGCGGACCTGCCTGTCTCGGGTGCGTCCTCCGCTTTTCGTTTCTTCGAACGCGATGTTCCGGGGCATGGATGTCATGTGGAATGGCGCGAAGCCATCGACGGTGACCATCGCATCTTGATTCTCCAAGCCGCGCCGCCCTTCGAGGAGTCTGAAGCTGGAGTCGAAGCGTATGGCGTTGTGCAAGATCGTCAGATGTTCCCGCGGGTCCCGCCGAGCGGCGTCGTTGCGTACTCCATTCGAACGGCGGCAGGGAGGCCGGGAGGCATTCAGTACGACTCGACGGGTTCGAAGCTCATCGCGGCGCGCGTAGAGTTCGGTGAAGGATCCGCAGCGATGTCTTGACTCGACCCCCGGTGGTACCCCGCCTTCTCTGGTTCTAATGCCAGAACGACGAGTCCCGGAACGAGGAGGACAGATGGTGGATCGCAGACCCAGCTTGGACAGGCACTTGTCGATACTGCTCTGCTATCCATCTTCCCTCTCCAAACCGCGTCCCCTGGAGGCAGTCGTGGAGAAGGAGTACAAGTTGCTTCGTCGTAGTGAGTCGTGGGACGACCGTGCTCCATCCATGTTCCGAGCGGCTGCTGAAGCTCTACAGATCGAGGGTTATCCGTTCGAGCTGTTGCATGACTCGCGTTGCCTCACGAGACAGCAACTTCGTGAGTTTCTCGAGTTGCTGACGAGGAGGTACGAGGCGGAGTCGACGAGCGCTGGTAGCTGAGTGCCGATGTCTCGCGTCGATGGCAGGTGCCGAGTGGGCTCGTAGCCCTCCTCGGATGGGCAGCGCAAGGGCTCGGCTCCGAGGCGTCAATCGCCCAATTTGGGCAGGAACGGGGTGTTCCCGCTCGCGACCCTCCCCCTCACACTCCGTCTCGGAGACCGTACCTGCAAGCCTGGCCTCGCGCCCTTCATGCCCTCGGCCAGGCGGCGAAGATGTCATCTCGTGATCTAAAAGGGAGACAAGATGCCGTCTCCGTCGTCGTCGACGGGCTCCGGCACGTCACCTGTCGGTATGAGAGTTAGACAGGGTGCAGGCCGCGCGGGCCCTTGGGACGGCGAGCGCTCCTCGCCGCGTGGACCCCGCTCCTCACCTGGAGCCTTGCCTGGCCGGTCGGGCGAGTCGGAGGCTGGGACGGTCGGCGTGCGCTCCAGCGCGGGAGCCGCGGCGGGTGCGACCGGCTCGGGCTTCGCAGCGGCCAGCTTCGCGGCCTCCTCGCCGACTCCGGGCGATTCACACCCCAACGCTGCAGCGAGGGCCGCCGCGATCACGCGGTCGCGGCGCCCGCGAATGATCTCCGAGTCACTCATGTCGTTCGTGGACCCACTGGGGCCGAGATTCCCGAACTGGCTGGCGGCACGCCAGCGGACGGGCTGCGCGCGGTACGCTCCCGGTCCGTGCGAGCGCAAGACCTACATCTGCAACCTCCGACACTTCGTCGATGTGGGATACGCGTCGCCCGACGTGTACGACGAGGCAGGCGACCCCATCGGGCGATCGGCCGGAGGTCCTGGTGAATAGGTTTGCCAGTGTGGTCGACTGCTATCGAGCGATGGAGGGCAGGGGCACGTGCTGAGCCCTCCCAGCGACGCCCAGGCGCTGGTCGATAGAGCGCGGCAGCTCTTCGCTCGGACCCAGGACCAGGCGGCAGATGTGGTCTCGGCCGCCCGGTCTCGCTGTGACCGGTGGGAGCTGGCGACCGACGAGTACTTCTCGTTCGATCCTCTCGATGTAGAGCTGCGCGCACACGCCGGGGCATCACGCGGGAAGCCGTTGACGAGCGAGCCCACGCGGGGTGGGTTTTACCGATTCGGCTTCGACGCCGATGGCGAGCTGATTGTCACGGAGAGGGTCTCTCGTTTCGCGCTGGTCGAGTGCCTCTTCCCGGAGTGCGATGACTCCGTCGCCGTAGAGATCGCGCCGAACGGAAGGCACCGCCTGCGCTCGGTCCGCGTGCGAGAGAGCGGCCCGAGCTTTCATTGGGTCGTGGCATTTGGCGGAAGGGAAGACTGGTCGGTGCGTCGCTACGACCTCGACGCGACCGGACACGCGGTCCGAGTCGTGGAGAGCACACCACTCGCCACGGTTGGAGCTGAGGTCGAGTACGACGCACTGGGGAGGCCGATTGCGATCGTAGACCAGCCATCCGCTGCCGTTCGTTGGAGCCGACCCACGGCGGGCCTGCGCGAGCTGCTCGCTTGGTACGAGAACGCGCTCGTCGACGCTCTCGAGGCGCCGATCGCCCATGCCGTCCGAGACCACGATGCCGTAGTCGTCGCGCTAGCCTACGGCGGGGGCGGTGGTGACACGCTTCCCCCAGAGCTGGCCGTGGCGACCCACGACATGATCGCAGCCGCGCCCCCCGAGATGGCCCTCGACCCGCACAACATGATCGGCGACCGCCACGGAGATGATGTGCCCGAGCTCAGAATCGACGCGCCGAGACTGGCCGAGGTGGGCAGCCAGATCACCTTCGAGCTCGGCTCGAATGCGGCAGAGCTCAGGAGGCTGCTGCGCAGAGTCGCCAAGGCGCTGTCAGCACGGGAGTGGGCAGGTGGGAAACGGATCGTTGTGTACGCCGCCGACCTGGACGCCGCGAACTGGGGTGCGGACCTCCGCGCTGTTGTCGGGTCCACTCGCCTCCGCGCGCTGGGCATCGGCCGACGATAGCTGGGCGCCGGGTCGCACTGTCGGGACAGGGCGCTGGCGAGAGCTAGATACGTGGACGTGCCGGACGGCGACTCTCCACGTCGGCACAATGGCTTGCTTTGCTGTTGTGGGCGCGCGACCATCGGGTTCGGGCCACGCATGCAAGACGACGTCTACGTTCCCGACACGATCCTCCTCGAAGAGGGCTGCCGCCCGGGAGGGCACGACCGGGAAGGAAGCTCGACCGCCTCGGGCTGGACGCTTCGTCTGTGCCGCCAGATACCCGAGCTCACTCGCCGGATGTCGCGCATTACGTTCTATTGACAGGCGGTGCGCCGCGATAGGAGGTCGGGGGCGTGTTCGGAGAGGAATCGGGGTACTGGGAGTCGCTGCCGCCACCGCCCGACTCGGTCGGTTGGCGTGAGGTCGTCGTGGCGGGGGACCTGTCGCGTTTCGCTCGGTTCGCGGCGGAACGGCCCTGGCAGGTGGAGGTGCGGGCGACGGGGACGGAGACGCGCGGCTCGCGAGATGTGCTGAGCCTGCTCACCGCGGAGCTCGCGGCACACCAGGGCGCCCGGTCCGTGCTGGGCTTTCGCGTCGGTGAGACGGTGCGCCTGATCTCGTACGCCCGCAGCGTCGACCGGGTCGGCGAGATCGTGCGCGAGGTCTCGGCCGCGCGGCCCTCATGTCTCCTCGAAGCGTCGGCCGAGCTGGATCCGGGCTGGGCCTCGCTGTTCGGGCTGCTGAGCGAGCTGCAGGAGCGGTGGAGCGGCGCTCCCAGCGCCGGAGTACTCTCGTTCGACCTGCCGCGGTCCGGAGCGCGGATCGGCGATCGGTTCATCGTCGAGAAGGTGGTCCGGCTCGACTGGCGTGGGGCTGTCTATCTCGCCGTCGACGAACGCGCGGGGCGCCGAGTGGAGCTGGAGGCTTTCGCCCACGCGGCGGGGAACGTCTCCCTCGCCGGCCGGATCGGCGCTCGGGTCGAGGCGGTGGAGCAGCTGAGCGTCGAGCACGTGCCTCGGGTGATCAGCTTTGGCGAGCTGCCGGGCGGAGTCCCGTTCGTGTGTCGGGAGCACCTCGGCGGGCGAACTCTCGCTGAGCTGATGCGCGAAGGGGGGATCGACGCCGGTGAAGCGGTCGCTCTCTTCCTGGACTTGGCGGAGGCGCTTCGGGCGCTTCATCGCGCCGGTCTGTCTCACGAGGCATTGTCGCCGGAGACCGTGCTGGTGCGAAGCGCGCGGCCGAGAGTCGCGCTCCTCGGTGTCGATACGCCCTCCCTGCGCTGGCTCGACCTCCTGGCGGCGCGTCATGTCCCGCCCGACGCCGCCCACCATCTCGGGGCGTACAGGGCTCCCGAGCAAGGGCTCGGACAGGCCGGTGACGCGCGGAGCGACCAGTACACCGCAGCGGTGCTCTTCTACGAGCTGCTCACGGGAGCGGAGCCATATGGCGACGCCGGCAGCACGGTCGAGGCGTTTCGACGCAAGATCCGAGGGATGCATACGCCGCTCTCGTTCCACCTGGGACACGGGGTCTCGAGGTTGGAGCCCGTGTTCGAGTGTGCGCTCCATCCCCAGCCCGATCGCAGGTTCCCCGACATCGACCGGCTCGCGCGCGCCGTCCGGGCGTGCCTGGGCCAGACCGCCTTGGATCCGTCGTCGGACACCGCTCCCGGGCGGCCCAGCATGCTGCCCGACCCGTCGACGACCTCCGAGACCCTGCGCACGCGCGCGCCGAGGACGCTCCTCGTGCGCGATCGAGCCGCCTCGTGGCGTATCGGGGATCCGCTCTTGCGGGAGCAGGTTCACAAGGCGCTGCGTGAGCTGGTCGTGGCGGAGAGCGAGTCTTCGGAGGAGGACCGCGCGAGCGCATTGGAGAGGGCCGCGTGGCTCTTCCTGGAAGCGCTGGAGACGCTGCTGAGGAAGCGGTTGGCGATGTGGGTGGCCGACCTGCGTTCGAACGCGTCCGAGCTGGCGAGGTTTCGTCGACTCATGGCCGGGCCCTGGCCGCGAGCCAAGCAGCACTATGCCCTGCGGCTGATCGCGCTGGTCGCGAGCGGCGGCGAGGCTTCCGTTCACATCATGGGGCGCTGGGCGAATCTCGAGGCGACGGATGGGGCCGGAGAGCCGGCCAGGACGGTCCGGGGCGCGCTGTGCGTCCCGCGTGAGCGGGTGGACGATCTCATCGCCGCGGGGCAGCTGCGGAATGTGCTCGCACACCGCTCCGACTACCGCGATGGACGACGAAGGGGGCTCGGCCGTGTCCGAAGCTACTTCCGCGTGACCCACCGCGCGGACGGAATACACGACCTCGTGCTCCTCCCGAGCGCCCCGGAGATGCTCGAGCGTCTGCTCAGGTCGCTCACGTGAGGCTCAGGCCGCCATCGTCGCGACGCCGACGACGACCTGGCTGCGGCCCCCTCCCTGGTCGACGACGTTGACCTGCGCGGCGAGGCGCTCGGCCACGGCTTCGACGTGCGAGATGACGCCGATCTGACGGCCGCTCGCGTGGAGGTGGTCGAGGACCTCCAGGACGAGCTCGAGGCTCTCGGGGTCCAGGGTGCCGAAGCCCTCGTCGATGAAGAGCGACTCGATCGGGGTCTTCTCCGAGGAGAGCGCAGACAGGCCGAGGGCGAGGGCGAGCGAGGCGAGGAAGGTCTCGCCGCCGCTCAGGCTGTGGAGGCTCCGGATCTCGTCGCCCATCTCGCGGTCGATGACCTGGAGCTCGAGGTCTTCGCCCGGGACGCGCTGCAGCTGGTAGCGCGGGTGCAGGGCCGAGAGCTGCTGGTTCGCGTAGCCGAGCAGGATGTCGAGGGTCAGGCCCTGGGCGAACAGGCGGAAGCGCTTGCCGTCGCTCGAGCCGATGAGCGCCGAGAGCTGGGCCCAGCGCTCCGCCTCGGCGCGCGCTGCGGTGAGCTCCGTGGCGATCGCGGCAGTCCTGGCGCGGTTCTGGTCGTCGGCGTGCAGCTGCCCCCTCACCTCGATCAGCGCCTCTCGGGCTTCGGCTGCGCGGGCTCGCGCCTGGTCGAGGTGCTCGGACAACGCCGCCTCTTCGTGCTGAGGCGGCTTCGCCTCGTGCGCGTCGAGTCGCGCTTGGCGGTCGCCCCGCTTGACGCGGGCGTCGGCGAGCGCGCGCTCCAACGCCCCGAGCTGTCGGCCCTTCTCTTCGAGCCAGGCCGGCGGGCGGTCGAGCAGCGCTTCGAGCTCGTCGCGCGTGAAGCCGGCGTCGGCGAGCCAGGCGTCGAGCTCTTCGCGCGCGCGCTGGAGGGCGCCAACGGTCTCGGTCACCCGCCGGTCTGCGACCTGGGCGGCGCTCTCGGCGCGTCCGGCGGTCTCCGCCGCCTCGGCGGCACGCGCGGTGAGCCGCACGGCCTCCCCATTCGCCTCTTCCGCGGCGCGGCGGAGGGCGGCCTCGTATTCGTTCGCGTCGCGACCTCCGAGCAGCGCGCCTCGCGCAGCCTCGACCTCGGCGTGCCGAGCGGTCGCGTTCGCGACTTCGCTGGCCCGGGCGTCGTGCTCGCGCTCCGCGACCGAGAGCCGGCGGTGGGCGTCGTCCAGGCTCTGTCGCAGGTGGGCCTGCCGCGCCTCCGCGTCGCGGCGACGCTCGTGAGCGCCCGCCCACTCCGCGGCCCGGGCGCGCCACCGCTCGACGAACGCCATCGCGTCGGGCGCGAGCTCCGCGCGCCACTCGACGGAGCCGAAGGCGTCGTCCAGCTCGGCCAGGAGGCCGGCCCGCCGGACCGCGAGGGTCTCCTCCCGTGCGTCGAGCCCGGACCGCTCGCTGGCGAGCTTCGCGAGCTCGGTCCGGAGCAGGTTGGCGTGCGTGCTCGCGCGCTGCCGCTCGTTCACGGCGTCGGCGTGCGCTCTCGAGGCACGGTCGAGCTCGTCGTCCAGGCTCCGGCGGAACGCCTGGGCGAACTCGAGCCCGCGACGCGAGCCCTCCAGTCGCGCGTGGACGGCGACGGGATCTTCTCCCAACCTCGCCCGGAGGCTCGCGGCGGCGCGACGGTGGTCCTCCAGCTCGCGCTCGTGCTGCGCGATTCTCTGGAGGTGGGCTTCGAGCGCTCCGCGCTTCGACTCCAGCGTGCCTTCGGCGGTCGCCCGCTCGGTCTGATGCGAACGGTGCGCGTCACGCGCCTCCCGCAGCTGCGCCTCGCTCTCGGTGAGGAGCGTCGCGGGGGCGTCGCCGCTGGCGAACGGGTGCTCGACGGCGCCGCAGAGCGGGCAAGGCTCGCCCTCCTCCAATCGCGCGCGCTGATCTTCGAGGCCCAACGCGGCGCGAGCGAGCCCATGCATGCGCTCGGCGTCGTCGAGACGGCGCGCCAGCCCCGGCTGCTCGTCTTCCAGGCGTGCGAGCGCCTCCTCGAGCGCTCCGATCTCTGCGTCGAGCGTCGTGGTCGCGCCACGAAGGCCGTCGAGCTCTTCGCTCGCGCGCAGGATCGCGCGATCGGTCCGCTCGAGCTCCCCGAGGTCGCGCTCGAGGTCGACGATGCGCGCGCGGACCGCCTCGGTGTCGACCCGCCGCGCCAGGCGGGCGCCGTCCCGCGCGTCGGCGAGCGTCGTTTCGCGTCGGCGGAAGGTCTCCTCCGCGCGACGCTCGGCCTCGCTCGCGTGCGCTCGGTCTTCGTCCAGTCGAAGCTGGCGTTGGTCGAGCGCGCGTCGAGCTCGGTGCGAGCTGGCGAGCTCGGTCTCCGTGCCCGCGAGCGTCTTCAGCGCGCGCTCGTGCTGCGGCCAGTCGCTCAGGACGCGGGCATGTTCGCGGAGCGCGTCGAGCTTCGCGACGGCGGCATCGAGCGTGTCCTCGTTTCCCTCGAGAGCTGCCGCGTGAGCGCTGGCCTCGTTCGCGGTCTCCTCCACCCGGCGTCGCGCGTGGGCGAGCTGCTCGGTGGCGGCGTCGAGCGCCTCCCGCACCCGGGCCTGCCGCAGGTCGAGCTCTCGCGCAGCTTCGATGTCGGGCTGGGCGCGTCGCAGTGCGTCGCCTCGCGCTTCGGCCTCCTCCTTCGCGGTGGCCTCCGCGGCGCGGGCGCCGTCGCGGGCGGCGCCGGTCTCCGCCGCCTCGGCCTGAGCGGCGGTCCGATCGCTGTGCGCCGTCGACTCCGCGTCTCGCGCCGCACCGACGGCCCGGAGCCGTGCCCCGCCCGGCTGCGCGGCGGTCACGCGGGCGTGCTCGGCGCGCAAGGACGCTGCGTCCTCCCAGGCCTCGCTCGCCCGACGCGCCAGCGCGTCTGCCTCGGCGACCAGGGCTCGGAGCTGCTGGCGGTCCGCGTACCAGCGCAGCGATGCCGCGAGGGCGTCGGCGGAGGCTTGGGCATCCGCGTCGTCGCGCTGAAGGGCGTCACGGCGCGCTTCGAGTCCGGTCCGTGCGTCCAGGCTCAGCGGCGCGAAGGCGCCCACGTCGGACTCGAGCTTGGCCTGCGCGTCCTCTGCGGCCTTCTTGCGCGCGTGCGCGGCCATGGAGAGGCGCGCGTAGATCTCGGTGCCCGTCATGAGCTCGAGCAGGGCTGCGCGCTCTTCGGGCTTCGCCTGGAGGAAGCGCGCGAAGTCACCCTGCGCGAGGAGCACGGCCCGGCGGAACTGGTCGAAGTCGAGGCCGAGCTTCTCCGGGATCGCGGCGTCGCAGTCGCGCTTGCCGTTCGCGAGGAGCTCGTCGGTCGCGGTGAGCCGGAGCTCTCGCTGCACCTCTTGGAGTCGCTTGTCGACGCGGCGGCGCGCCCGCCGCACCGACCAGCGCGCGGTGTAGGTGCGCCCGTCGACGCCTTCGAAGTCGACCTCGGCGTAGCCCTCGGCGGTGCCTTTGCGCAGCAGCCCCCGGACGTCGAAGCTCGCGAGCTGGTCGCCGTCGGGATGGCCGACCTTGGCCCCGCCACTCGAGGCGAGGCGCGGGGTCTTGTTGAAGAGGGCGAGGCAGAGCGCGTCGAGCAGGGTGCTCTTGCCCGAGCCGGTGCGGCCGACGATCGCGAAGACGCCTGCGTCCGCGAGCGGGCCCGCGTCGAGGCGCACCTCGAACTCGCCCTGGAGGCTGGCGAGGTCTTTTCCGCGAATGGAGAGGATGCGCATGGTCAGCTCGCGTGCAGCTCCGACTGGAGCTCTCGGAAGGTCTGGAGGAGGGGCTCGGCCGGAGGCGCGCCGTGCTTCTGCTCGTGCAGCATCTGGAAGACGTCGAGCGGCTCCAGGTCTGACAGCTCTCGCTCGACGACCCGGTCACCCAGGCACTGGCCGAGGCTCTCGCTGCGGTGCGACGTGATCTTGATGAGGCGAGCTTGCTTGTCCCCGAGCGCCTCGAGGACCTTGGCCCTGAGGTTCGGCTCCGGGCGATCGAGACGAACGGCGACCTCGAGGAAGGGGCGCTCCGCGAGCGGGCGCTCCATCACGTCGAGCGCGCGCAAGCTCGCGAGGGTCTGGTCGAGCGACAGCGGCGCCTTGGTGTGCAGGCGGATCATCGGCACGGTCCGCGGGATCCGAAGAGCGCGGACGTCCTCGAGGTTGGCGCCCTCGAAGTCCGCCACGAGGACCTGGTGCTCGTAGCTCTCTTCGCTCATCGACATCGGGATCGGCGAGCCCGAGTAGCGGACGTGGGGGGCGACGGCCTGAGCGAGGTGGAGGTGCCCGAGCGCGGCGTAGGCGATCGCGTCGCCGAACAGATCACACGGCAGCGACTCCTGGCCACCGCGCGTGGTGTCGCGCTCCGAGTCCGCCGAGAGCTGCGCGTCCATCATGGTCAGGTGACCCATGGCGACGATGGGTTGCTGCGCGCTGCGCCGCGCGTCCGCGAGGGAGACGACGCGATCGTATGCCGCGCGCACCGCCGCCGCGTGGCCGGCCTCTCGCTCGACCGCTCCGTCGAGGTCGGTGCGCCGCAGGAACGGGACGGCCGCGACCCAGCCCGCGAGCTCTCCTTCGCGGTGCAGCGGCACCAGGGCGCGGGCGGGATCGTCGCGGTGGGCGAGCCCGCCGATCACGCGGACCCCCTGCGACGCGAAGAGCGACTCGGGGGCGTCGAGGCGCGAGGCCGAGTCGTGGTTGCCGCCGATGACGACCACGTCGAGCGCGGGCAGCTTGCGACGCACGTCTCCGAGGAAGTCGTAGAACATGCGGAGCGCCTCGGCGCTGGGGTTCGAGGTGTGAAAGACGTCGCCCGCGACGAGCAGCGCGTCCACGCGCTCCTCCTCGAGCCGCTCGAGCAGCCACGCGAGGAAGCGCCGGTGCTCGTAGGCCCGCGACTGCCCTCGGAGAGTGTGCCCGAGATGCCAGTCGGAGGTGTGCAGGATGCGGAGAGAGTGAGTCACGGTGGCGCCTTCTGGAGAGGAGACGCGGCGGCTCGCTGGTTCTGACACCGAGACTGCGAGAGGGGCGACGCGCGGTGTGCTCGTGAGGCATCATGGCGAGATGCGTGAGCCCGTCAGGCGAGCGTGCGTGACTGCGATGCTCCTGTGCGCATCGTGCTCGGAGCCCGAGCAGGTCGAGCCTCCGCCGTGGGCCTCGCCCGTTGCCGAGCCCACCCGGCAAGAGCCCTGCGTGACCGCAACGGAGAATGCGTGGTTCGACGTCGCGCGCGAAGATGGCCCGCAGCCTCTGGTGATCTCCTGGGAGGAGGGACGCGCCTCGAGGCCGAGCTTCGTGCTCTTCGAGGACGCGTCCTTTCTCTGGGATCCGTTCACGTGGGGCGAGCCGCTGCGCCGCGGCGTGCTCGAGGCGGAGCAGCGGGACGCGGTGCATCGCGCGTTCCTCGAGGCTCGCCTCGAGGACGAGTCGCCGATCTACTCCCGGGTGACGGACAGCATCGACCAGAACGCGGCGACCCACTGCGTCCGGCGCGGAGAGCGCTGGGTCTGCGCGACGCTCGACGGAGCGGACGTCCGCCGCCAATCACTCAGTGCCAGTGGCGCGTACCGGGAGGGCCCCACCGACAGCGACGCCCGGCCACCACCGGACGCCTTCGTCGTCGTGCAGGCGCAGATCGACGCGCTTGCGCGACACCCGTCGACGCCACTCGAGGTTTCTTCATGGCTGCTCGAGGTGACGCCCTGGGACAGCTCGGAGCCCATGAGGCATGCGCACCCGTGGCTTCGAGAGCTTCCGGCCCTGCAGGTTCCTGCGCTGCCGATGATCGTCACCATCCCCGCGGAGCGGAGCGAGAAGGTCGGCACTTTCATTCGCAAGCGGAGCGGCTACCCGATCCGGCTCGATGGGAGGGTCGTCTACGCCGAGCTGATCGGCGTCGCATATCCTGGATGGCAGACCGCGCGGCGGGTGCGCAGCGCCTTCGTGGCGCTGCGCTGTTCGCGACACTGATCGGCTACCGCGACGCAGCCCACCACGAGCGTTGCCCAGGCGACGCGTTGGAATAGCGGTGCATGATCCCGGTGGCGAAGGCGTAGTCTGCGCGTGTCACGGTCATTCCCATTCCCATGATCCGGTCTCGCGTCGCATCTCTCCCGTAGCATTCGTCACGATCGCTGCAGATTCCCCCCGGGTGAGCCATCCCCAGCATGTGGCCCAGCTCATGGTCGCTCGCCCGCTGTACGCGTGGGTCGTCCTGGCGAACGCTGGCGATTCTCACGCTCCGCTCATAGAGAAAGCAGACGCCGGCCCGGTGCAGCCGATCTTCTGGCCGGACGGGGCGGGGAAGGTCGTCCGGCCATCCCGTCCAGCGCGGCGCGCACCGGATGGGTTCGTCAGGCTCATCGAACCCGTCGGGCCGGTCGGGCACTCTGCTGCCGGCGCGCTCGGGGTACACGATGACCTGCCACGTGTCGTTCGCTCGGTGCCACTTCTCCACGACCTCGACGCTGACGTCCACGCCGACTGAACCGCCATCGTCGGGGTCGCCGTTGCGCAGCACGAACTGCCCAGACCACGTGCGGCGAGCGTGGAACGCCAATGCAGCTCGGAAGGCAGCCTTGCGACCCTCGTCCCACTTGCCGGCGTACTCGAAGGCCCAGCGATACACGACGTTGACGCGAATCTCCAGGTTCCAGCGCCGTGGTCGCGTGCGACGCACGTGATACTCGAGGAAGCGGCCTCGATAGGTACTCTCGCCACAGGTCTCCGACAGTTCGATGTAGGGCATGATGGGTCACCCATCGGCGGGCTCGGCTCTCGGTTGCCTCGCCTTCCTCGGTCAGTAGACCTCTCCGTCGTCCACGGGCAGCCCCTCGGCCTCTTCGAGGATTCGGTCCGCTACCTCCATGCTGTCCGGCAGCTTCGCGCGCGCCGCTCGCGCGGCCTTCGTGTCGTCGTCGGCGGCCTGCGCCTCACCCAGCATGCGCAGCGCCCAGGCGCGCGTGCGGTAGAGCCCGAGCGCGGGCCAAGCCGCAGGACCGCAGTCCTCGATCGCACGGGTCGCCGGCTCGAGCGCCTCTTCGTAGCGCTCGAGCGCGACCAGGGTTCGCGCCAGCTCGTACTCGATGAAGGGGCGACACGAGGCCTCGTACTCGCCGCTGTACGGGCGTGTGAGGGTCTCGAGCTCCCGCTGCGCGCGGCGCAGCTCGTCGAGCGCCTCCTCGGGCTCACCGCTCATGCGGAGCGCCATGGCGTAATACATCCGGGATCGGGGGACCTCGTGGGGCTCGCGCTCCCGGTGCGCCTCGATCGCCTCGTGCAGGAGCGGGAGCGCGCTGTCGGGCCGCCGCGAGTGCAGCTCGACGCGGCCGAGGGTGCCCAGCGCGCGACCGAGCAGCACGTCGCGCCGGCTCTCGCGGAGCTCGGCGACGTCCGCCTCGAGTCGGCCTCGAAGCGCTGTCCCATCGGGGGCGTCTTGCGCTCCCTTGTCGATGAGGGCGCCCAGGGCCACGACGTCGCAGAGAGTGCGCGTCGCCAGGTCGTCGCAGGCGTCGCGGTCGACGCCGCGGAGGAGGTCGATGGCGTCGTCGAAGGCGCCGCCGTGCGTGTACGCGAGCGCTCCGAACGCGCGGGCGCGCGCGACGTCCACGCCCATCGCCGCGAGGGCATCCGTCAGCGCGCGGATACGGTCGGCGACGTCGAGCCAGCCCGCGTTCGGAACGCGACCGAGCTCGTCGTTCTCGACCGCCTCCACGAGCTCCCGGAGCTCCCGCTCGAGGTCGCGGCGCGAGCGAGAGGCGAAGGTGACGTCCGAGAGCTCCAGTCCCGCGCGCCGTGCGGCGTCCGCGAGGCTGGCGGCCCGGACGGCGTCGTCGTCCTCGAGCGCGCTGGCCGTGGCGACCAGCGCCCGCACGCCCGGCGGCAGCGCGCGCGCCTTGGCTGCCTCCGCGCCGACCGGCGCGAGGCCCCGGGCGATCGTCGCGATGGGCGCGATCGTGCGGTCGATCCCCCGACCCGACCAAACGGAGAGGAACGCGAGCGCGGCCGACAGGCCGAGGGAGTTCCCGTCGACCGCGAGGCGTCCGTGATCCCCGTCGACCCTGAGCTCGAAACGGTGCATGCCGAAGGCCGGTGCCACGCCTCGGTGGGCGAGCGCGGCGGCAGCCCGGTGGGCGTGGCGCAAGGTCTCGCGCGCGATGCTGCGCAGCATCGGCGCGCGCTCCCAGGCTTCCGCGTCGCGCACCGTGTCGGCGACGCGGATGACCAGCTCCGCCAGCACGCCGCGATCGTTCTCCTCGTCGTAGAGCACGACGGGCACGTGGCCGGCGGAGGGCGCCCCGCTCTGGAACCACGCGCACACCCCCGCGGAGCCCTCCCGAGGCCGGGCCGACGCCGCCGCCATCCGGGTCACTTGCTCGGCCTGTCGGAGCCGCGCGGCATCCCGCTTCTGGCGAAAGGTCGCGAGGTCGGTGACGTTCGAGGGGGCCTCCTCGGCCGCCCCCGCCACGTCCGCCAGCAACGACTCGATCGCGCCCTCGGGAACGAGGCCTTCGACGTGAGCGCGATGACCCCACCAGGCGCTCGCGTCGACGGGGAGGGAGCCCACGTGATCTTCGTAGACGTGGTCGGGGACGAGAAAGCCGGCCGAGCGATGCGCGCGGTGCTGCGCGTCGGAGCGGATGACCGTCTCCTGGACGGTCGCCACGTCGTGCTCGGCGCGCGCGAGGGTCGCGGTCGCGTCGGTCAGGTGCATGCGCGCCACGAAGGCGTGGCTCACGAGCCGTTCGTCCTCGTCGGCGAGATCTTCGCCGAGCTCGAACGCCTCGTGAGCCTTCGCGATCGCGTCGCTCATCGCGCCTTCGTTCAGCGCGTCTGCGACGGCCTGCGCGACCTCGGGGCCACGGCCGCCGCCTTCGCCCCGCGCCACCTTCATCAGGCTCGCCACGCCGTGCCACGCGTCCTCGGCCGGGCTCGGGGTGTGCACCTCGAAGCGAGTCGTCAGCTCGCCGAGGAGCTCGTCCGCCCAGCGATGGGTCTCGCTCGCGTAGGAGACGAGCTCGGCCTCGCCCGTCGCCGGGCTCCACCACGCGCCGTCCGCGTGCTGGCTCACCTGGAGCACACCGCCCACGTGGGGGAGGTGCACCTCGAGGAGCGTCGCGGCCTGCTCGAGCTCGCGCTCGTCGCGCGCGACGTCGAGGGACCACGCGGGGGTCCACGTCGTCACGTACAGGGTGCGGGTCAGCGCCTCGACGCGGGCTCGATAGACGTCCCCGAGCGCCGTCGTGCGGGCCGCGTCCGCGAGCGCCTCGGCGTCCTCGGGAGCGAGTTGCCCCCGCACCGCGAGCTCGACGAGCTCCTCGTCGCGCTGCCCCAGCAGCTGCGAGAGCTCACCCCGGCGCAGCCAGCTCCACGGCGGGACATCCAGATCGGACATCCCGGCATAGAGCGCGTGGTCGTCGCGGCGCTCGACGTCCTGGCGCAGTCGGCTCGAGGTCGCACGGAGGTCCGCCGCCTCGCCGCGCTCGAGCTGCTCGAGGGTGCGGAGCGCGAAGCCCAGCTGCTCGGTCTCGCGGAGCCAGGCCCGCATGGCCTGGGGCGAATCGGGAGGCGCGGGCCAAGCCGCGAGCCAGTGGCGGAGGTCGTCCCAGGCGACGGCGTCGTGGTCGAGCCGCTCGGCCAGCGCGAGCGGGTCGGCGTGCGCGGCCGCGAGGAGGGTCAACAGACCCTCGGCGCGCTCCTCGAGCGGGGGCGACTCTGCCAGCAATGCCGCGAGGTCGGGCGGGTCGGTTCGGTTCATCACGAGTGGTCCTCGCCCCCGAAACGCCGCCGAGGGCTCCGCTCTGACACGTGGGTCGGAGGTTTCTTCATGTCGGCACCACGATGGGCAAGTCCGTCAGCTCGTCCGGCGCGCGCGGAGAGAGGTGGATGGGCTCCACCGCCACCTCGCACACGGGCACGTGACGCCACGCGAACAGGGCGACCGGGCGCGGCTTCCCGTGCTTGGGGATCGTGGTGGCCTGCCCGATGGTCTGCGCGGCGATGGGGTTCTCGACCCGGACCCTGTCTCCCGCCTCCACCTCGGCACGAAGCGCGAGCCTGGAACGCGTGCGGCCATCCGGGCGATAGGCCACGCCGCGCGTCAGGACCTCGGCCGGCAGCCACTCCCCGGCCGCGGGCACGGTCCGCTCGCTGTCCGCCTTTCGGTCGCCCGTGATCCACCAGATGGCGGGTTGCGCGGTGCTGCTCACCTGGATCTTCGCGACGAGGGCCGGGCTTCTTCCACGCCGCGTCGCCCAGAGCCGTACGTTCACGGGGGAGCTCGAGAGAGCGCGTTCGAATTCGAGGCGCTGAAGGGTCGCGCCGACGGACACGCCGCGTCGCTCGAGCTGGACCTCGGCCGCGTGAGAGAGCACCTCCACGGGGATCCGACATGCCAGCGTCGCGCGCTCGTCGGGGAATCGCGCGGCGCCGATCCCGACGCTCGCCGCTTCGGCGCGAGATACGTGCGTAGGCCGCTCGGCTCGACCCCGCAGCTCCACCCCGTCGTCGACGCAGATCGGGCCGAGCGCCTCTCCGCGTCGAAGCAGGCGCGCCACCCCACGGAGTGACTTCTTCGTCGACCCCACCTGCGACAGGAGCCATGGCTCCTCGTCGATGAGCTGCGCCAGCACGCTCAGGTCCTCTGGGGGAGCGTCCACCGCGCGTGCCGCGGCCCAGCGCGCGTGCGCCCGCCCGACCGGCTGCGTGTAGAACTCCGGGAGACCGAGAGGGGTCTCGCCCTTCGCGCTCCCGGCGACCTCCGCGACTCGGGCGATGGACCGGCCCTCGCGATCCGCACGCCACGCGTTCATGGGCCAGCCCCGCGCGGCGCGCATCCACCGGCTCTTGGGTTTGACGAAACCCTCGTCGAGGGCTGCCACGAGATCACGATCCTTCGACAGGAGGCCGGCGAACGTCACGGACCCGGCCCCGCCCGTATCGGGGGCTCTCCTCGCGAGGCGCGCGAGGAGCACGTCGGCCGTCTGCGGCATGGTCGGGGTCAGTCCGATCTCCACTCGATGCGAATCGGCGCCGATCGCCTCGGCGAAGCCTCGCGCGACCGCCTCGAGCGCCTCGTAGCTCAAGTCTGCCCCGATAGCCGTGTCCGTGTTGAACGCGAAGCTCGTGACGCACTTCCGGGCAATTCCTCGGTGGTCTGCGAGCACGCTGCGGCAATCATCGACCAGCTCGGTGACGCCTCCATCCGGGAGCACGTTGTCGAGGTCGACCAGGATCAGGGCCATCGTCATCGGAACCCGTCCTCGGTCATCAGGTCGGCCAACCGCTGCTTCAGCCAGCGCTTGCCCCGGGTGAGATGCTGGTCGGCCCGGTTCCGCGCCTTCTTGCGAGCCGCCGCCACGGCGGGGCCGTCGCTCGCGTCGACGTCTTCCGCGATCTCCGCGTAGTAACGCTCCGCGATGTCCTCGATGGGGATCTCGTTCAGGAAGTGGTCCTCGATCACCCGTCGATACGACTCGGGCGCCTTCGCGAGCGCGGCCTTCACGGTCTCGGCGAGCCGCTTCCGGTTCTCTTCCTCGAAATACAGGCGCTCCGGGCTCGAGGGCCCGTCCTCGAAGGCGGTGGGGTCGTGCAGCAGCCGCTCCGTCCCCTCGTCGCGCCGCTTCCGGCGCCGGTGGCCGTCCTTCGCCTTGTTCTCGGCGATCCTCCACAGCAGCGCGTCCGCATGGTCCACGCGCTTGTCGCGGCGATGCAGCTGCTTCACGAAGCGTTCGACCGCGTGCTGCGCGATGTCCTCGACCTCGCCATCGACGGCGCCGCTCGTAGCGGCTGCCCGCATGGCGAGGGGGCGCGCCATCGTCGCGATGGGTTCCTGGAGAGGCGCTGGGCGCTGCTCCGCGTACCACCGGTCCACGAGCTGCTGAAGGGCGCTCGACATGAGCGAGCGAGGATACACGCATCCCACCTTCCGGTGGTGTCAGAGTCGCGCGCACCCGTCGTCCCTCCTCCGTGGACGACGCCATCACCGAGGCCCCATTCAGCGCGGGGGAGATCCTCGACCTCTTCCCCGAGATCGGCTGGAGCTTCGACGACGGCCTGGACGCCGTCGTACCTCTGGATCGCCTGATGCCGCGGCAGCCCGCGCCGCGGTCCACCGACGCCGAGCTCCTGCGCGCAAGTGACGCGTGGCACGCTTCTCGAGGGCTCGGCTGAGCTTGCCCTGACGTCGCCTCGCAAGCCACCATGCGCAAGTCGTGCGTGGGTCCGAACATACGCTCAACGCGTGGGACAGCCAGTTCTGGCTGCACCTCCCGCTCCCTCTGGCCGAGGTGGGGGCGCAGCTTCAGGCCGCGCGAGCGGACTACCTGACTTCGCTGCTGCGTTTGGCGGAGGACGCACTGGCCCTCGCGGGCGCGATGGGGTTGGCCAGGGCCGTTGCTCATGGCGCGCGCATCTCCCACGCCGACGTGGCTCCGTGCCTCGGGAACCCTTCGATCGGCAAACGGATCGAGCTGCTCCGTCGGCTCGAGGAGCACGCGCCCGGATGCACTGGATGGTCGTTGGCGGCAGAGGCCTCGGATCTTCGCGACTTCGTCGAAGCGGCTGGCTCGGGATCGGTTCCGCGGACGATCCGCGTGAGCGACGTGCTGCAGACCCTGGCGAGCCTGCGCAATGATGTCGTTCATGGACGGTTCCACGGGCGCGTCGAGCCCGTCCTGGAGCAGGCGGTGCTCGGCTTGATCTCCCGCAACGTCGGGTTTCGCGAGCCTCTGCTCCACATCACCGATGTGCGCGTGAACGAGCGCGGTGACCGAGAGCTGAAGGCGCAGTCCCTCAGCGGGCCCGCGACCAGCTCCTACCGACGTGGGCACTGGCAACCGACATTCCCCCACGCCACGCCCGGAGGGATCGGCATCGGCGATCCCCGCGCCATGGTGTCCGCGCACCCATTTCTCGTCGTGGAGGAAGGGCGAGTGTTCGTCCTGGACGAGATCAAGAGAGGGGTGCCGGTCCTGCGACACTTCGGGACGCGCGCGGAGCTGCGAGGTGCGGCCCTTCCCCTCGCGGAGGAGGCCCCAGCTCCGGTACGAGCCGTCGACCCGCCGCCGCCCTCCGCTCGCCTCCCGTGGGTCCCCGTCTCCCTCGCCGGCGGCTGCCTCTTCCTGACCACGCTGGGCTGCGTCGTCGGCCTCCTCGCCTGGCCCCGCGGAGGCTCGTCCGCGGACCCACTGAACGCTCCCGCGAGCCTGACGGCCCCATGCCCGCCCCACCTCGGACCGGGGTGCGTCACGGCGAACGGGCTTCCCCATCAGCTGACCGGCCTCACGGTGCTCTGGGGGGAGTCGGTAGCGGAGGCCGAGAGAGCTCATGGCGCGCTGCCGTCGTATCCCCTCTCCGACTGCCCCGCGCGGTTCGCGGACATGCGCGAGGTCCGCACTCCGGCGCCGTGGCGAGTCCCGCGCGAGCGCGACACCACGGTCGCCTTCCATCACGACCGGGGGCTGTTCGAAGTCATGGTCTTCAGCGACGCACCGTCGGCGGAGGTGCTCGAGTTCGTTCGGGCGCAGCTCGGTCCACCGCACGCGGTCGAGGACTCTCATCGAACCTGGGACTACCCTCTTCAGAATGGAGACCTCGTGCGGCTCAAGGTTTCGGCGCTCCGCGCAAACCATCCCCTCGGACGCAGCGCCATCAAGCTCCACGTCCTGGGCGTGTCCCGCACGTACCGGGACGAGCGCCAGCGCGCCGGCTGCCAGTAGACGCACAGCGTTGCCCGTTCATGAGCCGAGCAATCGCGGGGTCACCATGGATATCGAATTGGTCTTGCACGCGGCGGGGGCATGCCTCGGGACGGCTCTGAAGGACATTGGCGAGTACGGCGGTTCGACCTACGACCGAGACCTGGACGCGTGGGGCGCAGACCTCTACGCGTGCTGGGCGGAGGTGGGTGAGCCCCCATGGCGGCCACGCGGTGCCACGAGCCGCCGAGCGTTCTGGACGTGGTACCTCGATGACGCGGTACCGGTCGCCGCCGACGCCTCCCGGCCCGAGCACCGGTTCGATACGGCCGCTCGCCGGGAGCGCGATGGGATTCTCCGATGAACGACGCGAGGCACGTCGCGAGCATCGACCGCTTCATGCGCCGAGTCGCGAGCCCCGAGTCGTGGGGCGGTGAGCGGCCGCGCCAGGAACGAGATGAAGAGGAACCGTCGCCGTGCTTCATCGACGCGGCGGGGCATTGGCGGCCCGTACGGAGAGAGGCGGAGCTCGTCCTCCCCGTGTCTGGCTGCCATGCGTCCGTGGGCCCCTGGCTCGGGCGCTGGTGGCGCCTCTGCATCGAGGGCTTCGTGGCCGACGACCCGATCGTGTTGTCGTCCGTGAGCAACGATCGGGAGTTGAGCGCTGTGGTACAGGACCTCGCCTTGCATCGCGAGAACCACCCTGGCCCGGTCTCCTCGGCTCCCATCGGAAGCCTGCACGACGGACGCTGGCTGGCGATCGCGGACTCCGGTGAGGTCGTGATCGGAGGGCACGGGGAGGTCGCGCGAGTCGCCGCGCCGGACCTCCCCTCGTTTCTTCGGGAGCTCCGGCTCTTCTGAAGCGGGGAGGCGCGACGACCGGAGCCGCGGCTCGCGCGCTCACTTGATGACCAACCCCATCGCGCGAAGGTGGGCCGTGTCGACGTCGCGCAGGTAGTCGAGGTGCGGCGGGGGCGTGTCCGTCGGGGCCCACTCGACGTCGAGCGAGAGGAGGAGGTCGTTTGCCGCGAGCATCGGCTCGGGGGCAGGCGTCGTGTAGACGGTGAGCGGAGGGGGCGCGAGCTCACCCGGGGCGAACGGTGGCGGCGGGATGGGCGCGCCGCGGGCCGCCGCTTCGTGCTCCTCGCGAGGTCGGCCAGGCCACATGCTCCCGACGTCGACGCAGACCCAGTCGTGCTCACGGCTGACGCACACTCCCATCCCGGGGCTGTCTGCGTCGCTCGGGACGACGTCCGTCACGGGCGGCGCCGAGAGGAGGTCGAGCGCCGCGAAGCGGGCGTGCAGCGCTCGGGGGTCCTCGACCCGCCCGACCAGCCGCTGGACGCGGTGGCGGCAGCTGAACGCGAGGCCGTCTGCGAAGAGGAGTAACAGCGGGCAGTCGTCGCGCCCCGAGGTCGCGATGACGAGCGGCCTCGGTGATGGCATCGGCGTCTGTACTACGAACGGGGCATTGCGTGAGGGTGGTTCCCAGTCGAGGTTGGGGACCGGGCGCTCTTTCATAGTGCGGAACGCCTCGGGCTGGCATGCGCTAGCCAAGATCAGAGCGAATCCGAAACTCCTGCGCCAGCCCATCACGACCGCCCTGGCTCGAGTCGCCACGAGATTCGCGGCTCGGCGATGCGCATGAGGTTGAGGGCCCAGACGTAGTCGAGCGAGCTCATCGCCATCCCCGAGCCCATGATCCGGCGGCGCTCATCGAACGTCTCGCCATAGCATCGTCGATTCTCGGGATCGTTGCAGAGAGAACGCTGCATTCCGAGCATGTGTCCGACTTCGTGGTCGGCGGGTGGCTTCCTCGAGGTCGATTGCTGATGTCGTACAGGCTGATCGTCGCCACAGGTGTGCTCCCTTCGCTGGTCATCCATCGCGCCGGTCGGGCGCCGGTTGCGTCGCGACCGCGCTGGACCTCGGGGGCCAGGCGAGACAGGGTTCGCGCCGTGCATCGTCGTCGCGATCCCGAGCGGTTGTCGGGGAGGGGTTGTCTGTGAGCTCTCGGTCCGGAGAGGACGGCGACCCGCGGGTGCCGGGGCGGACGCGGAGCCAGGAGGCCCTCTTCGCGTTCGTGTTCGGCTTCATCAGCATCGGGGTCATGGGCGCGGTGGCGTACGCGGCGGAGGCGCCGTTCATCTTTCCGTCGCTCGGCCCCACGGCGTTCCTCCTCTTTCATCGACCGACGGCGTCGGCGGCCTCGCCGCGGAATACGATCGAGGGGCACGTGATCGGAGCCCTCTCTGGGGTCGCCGCGCTCGCGGTGTGCGGCCTGCTCGACGCGCCGAGCGCGCTGGAGGTCGGCGTGACGCCGCTCCGCGCGGTGGCGGCGGGCGCGTCGCTCGGGCTCACGTCAGGGCTGATGATCCTGACTCGACGAGGTCATCCGCCGGCGGGCGCGACCACGCTGATCGTCTCGCTCGGGCTGATGACGTCGGCCGCGCACCTCGGCGTGCTCTTCGCGGCGGTGGTGCTGCTCGTGCTCCAGGCCTCGCTGATCCACTGGATCGCGGGCACGTCGTATCCGCGGTGGGCCCCGGCGGAGTGAGGGCCGTGGCGCGATCCGCAAACGGCCCAGCCTTCTTGGCCGAGAGCGGCGCGGACTTGTCAGGCTCCGACGAGCGCGGCCTCGATGTGGGCCAGCCACTCCTCGACGTCTCGCCCGGGCGTGGCCCCGGCTCGACTTCGGACGCCCCGGAGGAAGGCGTCGTCGAGCGCCGCGCTCCAGGTCGGATCGGGGCCGCTCGGGCGAGCGAGGTAGTCCGAGGCGCACCAGCGGGCGGCCAGCGCGCTCAGGGCGGCCGCGACCGCGGCGAGGAGCGCGAGCCTCGGGTCGCTCGAAGCGCCGAAGAGGAAGAGCGCCGTGGCGGTGGCGAGCGCGAAGCAGCCGGGAAGGCCCCAGCGGCTGACGAACGAGACGGCGTGGAGGGCGTGCTCGACCGCGCGCGGATCGCCAGCGAGCAGGTCACTCAGGAGAGCCCGGTTCGCGCGCCACCGCTTCAGGGCGCTCCGCGCGCGGTAGTAGTTCTCGCGCTCCAGCTCGGGGTGGTCCCACTCCCAGACCCGCAGCTCGTCGAGCCGGGACAGCAGGAGGCGCTGTTCGTGCAGCAGCGCGAGCTGACGGCCCATGGCGAAGCCGAAGCGTGACGCGCCCGCGGCGAGGCAGGGAGCGCGCGCGGTGCTGGCGCGGAGCGAGCGACGCAGCAGCGGCACCACCTCGGCGGCGGGCTGGTGTCGCTCGATCTCGGCCGCGAGCGCGCGTGCTCGCGCATGGCTCGCGCCGGTGGCTTCGATCTGGAGTGCGTGGTGATGAAGGCGCATGTCGGCGCTCCCTTCGTTCGTGGCCGCGCGTCATTCCGAGCCGTCGGGGTCACCCCGCGTTACGGCGTAGTCGGTGTTCTTCGCGCGCGTCGCGGAGAGGAGGGTGGCTTGACTTCCCGATCGGCGGCCCCACTGTCCATGGAGCCCGTGCTCCCCATGACCCGTCACCTCCCGAGCCAGACCGCGGACCTCCACGTCGAGGTCGCCGCCGCGCCGGGGCGTGCCGCGATCGCCTCCTGAGCGGTCGCGGCGGAGTCGGTCTCGAACGCGCGGGCGTCGCCCGCAGCGGTTCTGCGTTCGCCCGCCGCGTCGTCGCGGGGGTCGAGGAGGTTTGCATGGCATTGCCCGAGATCGTCGTCACGGAAGACGACTACCGAGACTTGTGTGCGTTGCTCGAAGGCGCGCCGGCCGCGTCGCAGTTGGCCGTCGACCGGCTCGACCTGGAGATCGCCCGCGCCCGGATCGTGCCGACCGAGAGCGTGGCGGCGGACGTGGTCACGATGGGGGCGACGGTGCGGGTGGAGGAGCTGGTCACGGACACGCGACGCGTGGTGACGCTGGTCTATCCGGGCGACGCCGACGCGGACGCGGGCCGCATCTCGGTGCTGTCGCCACTCGGCTCGGCGCTGATCGGGTTGCGGGCTGGACAGATCATCGAGTGGGCGGTGCCGGGGCGGCCTCGCTCGCGCTATCGCGTCGCGGCGGTGCTCGCGCAGCCGGTCCGCGCGCGGAGGGACGCGGTATGAGCCAGCTCGCGATCCTCGGTGGCGCGCCGACGCTGACGCAGGGAGACCATCGGCCCTGGCCGCAGCTCGGAGCGCGCGAGCGCGAGGCGGTGTCACGCGTGCTCGAGCGCGGGGTCCTCGGCGGCGAGGACGGGCCCGCGTCGCGTGCGCTCGAGGCGCGCTTCGCGGAGCTCGTCGGGGTGCGGCACGCGCTGCTGACGCACGCCGGGACGAGCGCGCTCCAGCTCGCCCTCGCGGCCGCGGAGATCGCGCCCGGTGAGGAGGTCATCCTGCCTGCCTACGGCTACGTGGCCGCCCCGCTCTGCGTGCTCGCGCGGGGAGGCATCCCGCGCTTCGTCGACGTCGACCGAGAGAACGGCAACCTGGATCCGCGCGCGGTGGAGGAGGTGCTGACGCCGCGCGCGCGCGCGATCGTGCCGATGCACATCCATGGCTGTCCCGCCGACATGGATCGGCTCGGCGCGCTCGCGGCGCGCTACGGGCTGGCGTTGATCGAGGACGCGGCGCAGGCGCTGGGCGCGACCCACCGCGGTCGTCCGGTCGGCGGGCTCGGCGCGTCGGCCGCGTTCTCGTTCCAGTCCACCAAGCACGTGCCGGCCGGGGAGGGCGGGGTGTTCGTCACCGACGACGACGCGGCGGCGGAGCGCGCGCGGAGCGCCCGGGGCTTCGGGCGGGACGTGAGGGCGCAGCGAGAGGCGGGCGGCCTCGTGGCGCACACGCTCGGAGGGGTGGGGCGGGGCAACGAGATGATGGCCGCCGTCGCCCTCGCGCAGCTCGAGCGGTTGCCGGAGCGGATGGCCACCATGCGATGGAACGAGACGCTGCTGCGCGACGCGTTCGCCGATCTCGAGGGCCTCTCGCTCCAGACGGTCGAGGCGGATCGAACGGCCGTCTGGTACAAGCTGCGCCTCCACTTCGACGCGCGCGTCGCCGGCCTCGGGCTGGCGCCACGCGCGCTGCGGAGCTTGCTGATGCGCGCCCTGGCCGCGGAGGGGGTCGGCGTGACGCTGTGGCAGGATCACCTGCTCCCGGAGCACCCGGCGTTCGCGCCGCACGAGGGCTTCGGGCGTCGCTGGCCCTACGCGCTCCACCCGGAGCCCGACACGCTGCGCGCGGAGTATCGCGCGGAGCGCTTCCCACGCGCCCGGGCGCTGCTCGACGCGTCGCTGGTGCTCTTCGACGAGCATCGACCGCTGATCGCCCAGACGCCCCGCACGGTCGAGCGGGTCGCGGCCGCGGTCCGCAAGGTCTGGGCGGGGCGTCATGCGCTCGCGCGCGCGTTCCCGGACGACGGGCTGACCGACCGGACGTGACGCGCGGCCCGACCCTGCTTATCGTCAACCCATGTCGTGGGAGCCGGTGGAGCGATGGCCGGGCGAGGCGGGCGGGGAGGGGGCCTTCCGCTCGGGCGCGGAGCCGGCGCTCGCCTCGCGCGACGCGCCTTCGGCCTGGGAGCGGGTGACGCTGTTCTGGTTCTCGACGCCGGAGCTGCCGCTCGAGCGGGTGGCGCGCCGCGCGGTGCTCACCTCGAGCTACGTCTACGTGCAGCGCTTCGACGGGCGGCGAGAGCGAGTGCGCCGCGATCAGCTGCGCGGATTCCGGCGCGAGGGCGGGCGCCTGATCGTCGGGGTGCGCGAGGGCGAAGACCTGGTGCTGCCGCTCCGCGCGAAGTGTGAGGTGCAAGCCAGGCTGCTGGCGCAGCTCGGGAGTCAGGCCGACGCGAAGTGGACGGGATGGCGGCGCGTGGAGGTGGCGGTCGCCGGGGCGGTGATCGCGGCGGCGGCGGCGGGCGTGATGTTGCGGCCGACGTCGCTCGCGGACGTGATGACCCACTGGGGCCTCGGGCTCTACACCTCCGAGGTCTGCCTGCGCGTCTACGTCGGCGTGGCCGCGTGCGTGGTCTTGCTGTTCTGTCTCCTCTGGCTCCCGATGCGCGCGCGGGTCGACGCGCTCGGAGTGGAGGTGCGCCGGGGGCTCATCCCGTGGCTGCCGTTCTTCCTCCCCGCCGAGCAGGTCGACGGCGTGCGCGTGGTCGAGGTCCGCGGCAACACCAAGCACCACCGCAACGTGCTCATGGGCTACGCGGTGGAGCTGGTGTTCGAGCCCGCCATCCGTCTCGTCTCGCTCCGGCGCGCGAGCTCGCTGCGGCTCCGGACGCACCGCAACGTGCACATGGCCATCGCGCCGCGCGCGGAAGCGGAGCTGCTCCGGAAGCTCCTGCGGATCCCGTCGAGCTCGTAGCCCGCGACCCGCACGAGAGTCAGCGGTCCCCGTTCCTGGATACCGGGGACGACGGCGCCGCTTTTTTGCGTTCTCGATCCGCGTGGGCATTCTCCCGACAACACGGCGCTGGGGGCGCTGGGGCGCCGTGGAGTGCGGGTGAGAAAGAAATGCTGTCTAGCTTCGATGAGAGTCTCTCTTGGTCCGTCTGGCGCCTCGACTGGGCGTCGCTGTGGCCGCTTCAGCTGAGCGGAGGGCTGCGCGCGGGTCCGATCGACGCCGACGAGGCGCTGGCGTTCGTGGCCGCGCACTACGCGGAGGTCTTCCAGGCCGACGCGGCGGACCGTCGCTTCCTTCCCGACCCCATGACGGACGCCAAGCGGCGCTTCTTCGCGGCCTCGGATCGGATCGCGTTCTACGACGGAGACCGCGTGGTCGGGCTGCTCGTCGGCAACCCGGTCGACTGGAGCACCTACTACTGGCGCACCGTCGCGCTGCTTCCCGCGTACCAGGGGCGCGGGCTCCTCGCGCAGGTCCTGCGCCACACCGACGCGCTCATGCGGGCGCATGGCGTGGTGCGGGTCGAGGGGGAGTGCGCGCCGACGAACTACCGCCAGCTGCGGCTCTTGCTGCGGCTGGGCTACGTGGTGACCAGCACGGTCACGAGCGAGCGCTGGGGTGCGTTGCTGCGCCTGACGCGCTTCTTGAACGAAGAGGCGGAGGAGGCGTTCGCCGAGCGCTTCAGCAAGGACGTCGGTCTGCCTCGCAGCCCTTCCAGCCCATCCACATCGAGAGGAGAACGTCATGAAGAAGTTCGCGACCGGCACTTTCTGAACCCCACGCAGATGCGCTGCGCATCGAGGGGCGCGCAGTGATCGCGGCCGCGCTGAAGCTCGACATCGAGCGCTACGCCGCCGGGATGCACCGCACGAACGCGCTGTACGTCGGCGCCGCGACCGGGCGCCTCACGCCCGAGATCGTCGGCTTCTACCTCTTCAACGTGCGGCACCTCGTGCAGCACACGCCGCTCCACCTCGAGCGGGCGCGTCGGCGCGCCCTCGCGCTCGGCCGGACGGACCTGGCCGAGCACTTCTCCCAGAAGCTCGTCGAGGAGCACGGGCACGATCGCTGGGCGGACGGGGATCTGTCCCTGCTCCGCGAGCGGTTCGGCAGCGACGCCGAAGGCGCGCTCGCGCCCGCGCTCCTGACACAGCTCCGCTGGATCGAGGCCCTCATCGACCGCGATCCGGCGCTCTACCTCGCGTACATCCTCTTCGCCGAGTACCTCATCGTGCTCATGGGGCCGTCTTGGCTCTCGATGGTCGAGGCGCGCTGCGGCATCCCGCGGCAGATGCTCTCCGTCATCGGGAACCACGCCGAGCTCGACAAGGACCACACCGACGAGGGGCTCGACGCCATCGACGCCCTCGTGCGCGAGCCGCGACAGATCGGGCCCATGCGCGAGACGGTCGCGCGGGCGATCGCGCTCTTCGAGCGCTGGTCGGGTGAGGTGCTCGCCCATGGAGTGCTCTCCCAATCCCTCCGACCCGAGGAGCCGTCGTCGTGGACCCGCGCCTCCTTCGCCTGAGCCGAGACCTCCCGCTGCCGGCGGGCTTCGCGGCGCCGGAGCGCTTCTCGGACGTCGTCTCGATCGACGGGGTCGAGGTGCACCGCGCGGGCCTGCAGGCCCGGGGGCCCGGCGGGGTCGAGGTCACCGGGAGCGCGGCCGAGGTGGGCGGGGACCCGCTGCCCCGCGCCTGGTACGAGCTGCTCGAGCGGGCGGCCATCGTGCGGGCGAGCGACCGCGCCCAGCCTTACGTCGACGCGTGTGGGCGGGTGACGGGGAGCGCGCGCCACCCGGTCTCGCCCGATGCCGGCGCGGAGCGCCGCGCCGCGCGCTCGAACGGCGTCGCCCTGCATCGGACCTTCGAGGCGGCGCGCGAGGCGGCGCTCCTGGAGCTGATCGAGCGCGACCGGGTGCTCGGCAGCTGGTACGGCGAGCTGCCGCTCCGGCCGGCGGCGCTCCCGGAGCGCCTGCGCCCGTTCGTGTCGCACGAGTGGGTCGTGCGCCGGGTCGACGATCCGGCAGGGGTGGAGCCGGACATCACCGCGGTGGTCGTCGTGGGGTTCCCGCGGCGGAGCACCGCGCCGCTCGCGCGCGGCTTCGCGGCCGGGCGAAGCCTCGCGGAGGCCTCGGAGGCGGCGGCGCGCGAGGCGCTGCAGAACCTCGCCTTCCTCTGGGACGAGCCGGTCCCGATGCGAGCGCCCGAGGCGGCCCCGACGCCGCTCTTCCACCTCGACTACTACCTCGTCCCCGCCCATCACGAGGCCCTGCGGGCGTGGCTCGACGGGGAGGCGGGAGCGCGCCGGCGAGCGCCCGCGCGGAGCGCCACCCGCTACCTCGATCTGACGCCACCGTCGTTGTCCGGGCGGGCCAGGGTGGTCAGAGCACTGGCAACATCGACCCGGCCGCTCGTGTTCGGCGCCGCCCCGGCGCCCGTCGCGCCCTCACGTCGCGTTCATCCGGTCGCTTGAGTCTCTTCAAGGGCGTCTCGATCTGGTAGCTTCGCGTGGCCTCATGCAGGTCGGCGAGGCTCGAATCCAGATCGAAGGCGTCGAGCTCCACGAGGAGCTCGGCTGGGGCGCGACGTCCGTCGTGTACCGCGGGACGCGCGAAGGCAGCGCCGTCGCGGTGAAGATCGCACGGGGCGGGGCCCGGACGGCGCGCTGGTTCCGACGCGAGGCGGCGGCGCTGGCCCGGGTGGACGACCCGGGGCTCCCCACGATCTTGGAGCTGGGCGAGGTCGACGGCCTGCCCTACCTCTTGATGGAGCTGGTGCGAGGGCCGACCCTGGCCGAGCGTCTGCAGTCGACGGACACGTTCACGCTCGACGAGACCGTCTCCCTCGGGATCTCGCTCGCGACGACCCTGGACGCGGTGCACCGACGCGGGCTCGTCCACTGCGACCTCAAGCCGCGCAACATCGTGCTCGAGACGGACGGCCGCGCGCGGCTCGTCGACTTCGGGTTCGCGACGCCGCTCCAGCTCGAGCCCGAGGGCGCGGGAACGCCCCCCTACGCAGCTCCCGAGCAGAAGCGCGGCGCCCGGCTCGCGGACGCGCGCACGGACCTGTACGCGCTCGGGCGGGTGCTGGCCGAGTGCGTGGCCGGCCCGGTCCTCGAGCCGACCCCGGAGGACGCCGTCCGTGCGCGCGCGCCCGCCCTCGCCCCCGTCGTCGAGGCGCTCCTGCAGGGCGCGCCGTCCGAGCGCTATCCGAGCGCCCTCGCGCTCGTGGAGGAGCTGGGCCGCGTGCGTGACGGCGAGCCGCCGCTCGGCGCGGCCGCGGCGCGATGGGAAGCGCCGGAGCCCAGCGCGCTGGTGGGGCGCGACGAGGAGCTGGGCAAGCTGAGAGAGCTCTGGCGCAGCACCAGCGCCGGCTGGGGCGAGGCGATCGTCGTCGAGGGTGAGCGCGGCGCGGGCAAGAGCCGCCTCCTCCGCGAGCTGACGCGCGAGATCGTGGGAGAGGGCGGTCGCGTCGTCGCGCACCCGTGCCGGGAGGGCGATCCCCGCCCGCTCGCCGCCCTGCGCTCGCTCCTGGAGGCCGCCGCGGCGGTCCTCGCGCGAGACGCCCTCGCGCGCGCCGTCTTCCAGGGGGCGGTCGGGGACGACCTCGCGGCGTTCGTCGGCGTGCTCTCGCCGGAGCTGGGCCAGTGGGTCGACGCCGAGCCCGCGTTCGACACGGGGATCGGCGCCCAGGCCTTCTCGGGCGCGGCCGCGGACGTGGTGCGCGCCGTCGCCTCGGCGCTCGGGCCCGTGTGCCTCCTGGTCGACGACGCGCAGTGGCTCGACCGCACGAGCCGCGAGGTGCTGGAGCGGGTCGCGGACGACGTGCGCGAGACGCGCGCCCTCCTCGTCCTCGCGACCCGGCCGGTCGGCGCCGGCGTGCCGGACGGGCGCGCGGCGTGGGAACTCCCGCGCCTCGAGCTCGAGGCGTTCGACGCGCGCCGCGCGGCCGCGCTCGTCGACGCGACCCTCGGCCGCGAGAGCGACGGAGCGCTCGCGGAGTGGGTCGTCCGCGTCTCGGATGGCACGCCGCTCGGGATCGTCGAGGTGCTCGACGCGATGCTGGACGCGGGGAGCCTGCGGCCGGTCGACGGGGTCTGGCGTTTCGACCGCGAGGCGGCCGAGCGCATGCACCTGCCGCACGGGGCGCTGGCCCTGATGACACGTCGCCTCGGCACCCTGCCCGCGGCGACGCGCAGGGTCTTCGAGGCCGCCGCGGTCGTCGGGAGCGCGTTCGAGCCGGGGGTGCTCGCCGACGCCCTGGAGGTCGCGCGCGATGACCTGGACTTCGCGCTCGCCGACGCCCAGCGGGCCGGCCTCATCGAAGCGGACGCAGACGGGGGGCATCGTTTCCTGCACGACGCGGTGCGGGAGGCGCTGCTCGACGGGCTCGACGTCGAGGCACGCCGCGACCTCCACCACCGCGTCGCGCGCGCGCTCGATACCCGGGGCGGCGCGTCGCCCTTCGTGCTCGCGGCCCACTACGCGTCGGGGCGCCCGGGGGAAGACCGAGACCGGCTCGCCCACCTCGCCAGCGACGCGATACGGCAGCTCGTCGAGGACCACGACGACGAGGCCGCGCTGCGGCTCTACGACCTCGTCGCGTCGGCGCTGTCTTCCGACGAGCTCGGCCCTCTGGCGTCGGATGTCGCGGAGGCGGCCACCCGTCTGGGAGACAGCGAGCGCGCGCTGGAGCACTACGGCCGCGCGATCGCCTCGGCCGCCACCGCCGAAGCGCGCGCGCGGCTCCACGGGCGGTGCGCCTGGGTTCATCAGCAGGTCGGGCACGAGGAGGCGGCCTGGTCCGAGCTGTCTCGCGCCTTCGCGGCGCTCGGTGAGCGCCTCCCCGCAGAGAGCCCACGGGCGCTGGCGGGCTCCGCCTGGCGGTTGGTGCCGAGACGAACGACGCTCGCGGGCCCCCAGGAGGCGGGGCGGCTCGGCATCCTGTGCGACCTGCACTACCAGAACGCCCGGCTGGGTGAGGAGTACGAGCGGCCACTGCGACTGCTGCAGAGCACCGTGAGGGCGTACCGGCTCTCGCGGCGGCTGGGGTCCACGCCCGCGCGCGCCCGCAGCGAGGCGATGGTGGCGACGGCCCTCGCGATCATGGGGCGCCGCGACGAGAGCCGACGTCACGCGGACGAAGGCATGCGCATCGCGCGCGAGACCGGTCAGCTCGACGTGCTGGCCTTCTGCTCGCAGATGCGCGGCATGGCGAGCTGCTTCCTCGGAGACTTCGACCAAGGGCTCGCGAGGCTCTCCAAGACCGTGTTGCGTCATGGGCGCTGGATGGAGGTGGGCGAGCTCTGCTTGTGTGGCCAGACGACCCACGCGATCGAATCCGTGCGCGGCGAGCCCACGCACGCGGTTCCGCTGCTGCGAGTTGCGACTGCGCGTGCCCGGCGCCTGAACGCCCCCCCGCCGGCGGCGCACGTGGCGGAGCTCTGTCTTCGGGCACACGAGGCAGTGGCCCAGGGCGCGGCGCCCGCGCTCCCCGCACGCGAGGACCTGCGGGGCTTCCCGCGGACCGCGGCCTGGGGACCCGTGACGCGCCGCTTTCTGGAGTCCGATGAGCTGGGCGCCGAGTTCGAGGCGCACGTCGCGCTCTTCGCGCAAGGAAAACAGTCGGCCCGGACCGCGCACCCGATCCTCTTCGAGCACTACGTCTCCGTCGCGTACGCCCGGCTGCGCCAGACGATCCTCGCCCCGGATCGCGGCGCTCCGCTCGCGCGGCTGAAGAAGGCGATGGCCGACGTGTTGGCGTCCGCGCGCTTCCCGCTCTACCGCGCGCACGCGCTCGTCCTGGAAGGCGCCGTGCGATGGTTGAGCGGCGACCTCGACAAGGCGCGCGCCCGGCTCGCGGAGGCCGACGTGCTCGCCGACCAGGAGAAGTGCGTCTGGGCGCGCTTCCAGGCGGAGCGCATCCGCGCCCACATGCTGCGCGACGAAGCCCACCGCGCGTCGGCCGAGCAGCGCGCGCGGATCGCCCTGACGATCGCGCGCGACGCCAAGGCGCTCAGCTGGGAGCGGCTCATCTGCGAGGAGCTGGAGATCTCCGCGTCCCGCTCCTCGAGCGCGCGTCGCTCGAGCGTCGTCACGTCGCAGGCCTCGCACCGCCGGCAGCTCCAGACGCTCCTTCACCTGTTCGAGGTGGCGACGCGGCAGCCGGCGGTGGAGGAGCAGGGCCGGCTCTTCCTGGACGAGGTCGTGAGCTCGCTCGACGCGGCGCGCGGGCTGCTCGTATTCGACGCGGAGTCGGCGCGCGGGGCGGCGCTGATCTGCGCGCGGCAGCGTGGGGCCGCCTGGGACGAGCCACCGCAGGACGTGCGGGCGCTGGTCGATGGAGCGCGCGAGGCGGGCATGCTGCGCACGCGGGGCTCGGAGAAGGACGACGCGCCGCGCGCGGTCGCCGTGCCGCTCTGGCTCCGCGGAGAGGTCGTGGGCGGCCTCTACCTGGAGCGCGACGGCGACCAGCCGGCGTTCGAAGACGAAGACCTCGATGTGCTCTTCGCGCTGTCCTACCAGGTGTCGGTCGCGCTGCAGCTCGCGCGCGCGATGGGCGACCGGGAGCGCCTCGAGCAGTCGCTCCGACAGTCGCAGAAGATGGAGGCCATCGGGCGGCTCGCGGGCGGCATCGCGCACGACTTCAACAACATGCTGACGGTGATGGTCGGCACCATCCAGCTCCTCTCGTTGAAGGTCGACGAGGGCGAGGCGGGCCGCGAGATCGACATGCTCGCGCAGGTGACCGATCGCGCGAGCCGGCTGACCAACCAGCTGCTCGCCTTCTCGCGCCAGTCGAGCACGCAGCTCGAGGTCTTCGACGTCGACGTCGCCCTCGACGCGCTCGCGCCGATGCTGCGGCGGCTGATCGGCGATCACGTCCGCGTCGAGCTGGTCCTCGACGCGCGGCCGGGCGTGGTTCACCTCGACCGCGGGCTGCTCGAGCAGGCGGTGGTGAACCTCGCCCTCAACGCGCGCGACGCGATGCCGGCGGGCGGTCACCTCGTCTTGCGAAGCGCGGTGCGGGAGGGGCGCGTCGTGGTGGAGGTGCGGGACGACGGCGCGGGCATGAGCCGTGAGGTCCGGGAGAACGCGCTCGAGCCCTTCTTCACCACCAAGGAGCGCGGCAAGGGGACCGGGCTCGGGCTCGCGATGGTGTACGGGTTCGTCGAGCAGTCGGGCGGCCAGCTCCACATCGACAGCGAGCTCGGCCGCGGGACGAGCGTCGAGCTCTCGTTCCCCCGCAGCGAGCGGCGGCCGGAGCTGGGCGCGATGGTCATCGGCGCCTCCCGGGACCGGAACGAGTCGCAAAGCGCCACCGCGTCCGGGGAGATGCTGCGTACGACGGTGCTCGTGGTCGACGACGACCCGCTGGTCCTTCAGACCCTCGCCCTCGGGCTGGAGCCGGAGGGCTACCGCGTCGTGGCGGCCGAGACGCCCGCCAAGGCCCTGCGTCTGGCGGCGGCGCTGGGCGGCGTCGACGTGGTCGTCAGCGACGTGATGATGCCGGAGATGAACGGGCCCGCGCTCGTGGAGGCGCTCCGCGAGATCGTCCCGGACGCGGCCGTGCTCTTCGTCTCCGGGTACGCGGACGCGGACCTGCGTGAGACGATCGAGTTGAAATCACGGCACTTTCTTCGCAAGCCGTTCCACCCTGACGAGCTCTGTGCGGCCGTACGCGAAGCGCTTCGGCTCAAGTCCGAGGTCACTGAAATCCCTTCTCAGCGGATTCCAGCCGAAAACGGGACTTAAGTCGGGTACCGACCGGGAGCCCCTCTTGGCAGTCTGCCAGGAGGAGACGAGTCCCGAGGCGGCCATGACCATCGAAGTGCAGGGCGTGTTGTTGGTCCACGAGGACACCAGCTGGTGTCGCCGCGTCGCGCGCAAGCTCGCCGACCTGGATGTCGCCGTGCACGTCGCGACCTCGACCTCCGGTGCGCTCCGCGTCGTGGAGTGCAATCGCCCCGAGGTGGCGCTCGTGGATCTCGCCGCGCTGCCCACCCCCGACTGCTTCGGGCTCGTCCGGAGCGTCGTCAACGCGTCGCCCGCGCCCGCGGTGGGGGTCTGGAGCCACCGGCTCATGCCTCACGAGGCGTTCCTGCTCGGGCAGCTCGGCGTCCGGCGCCTCCTGGCCACGCGCCCGCAGCCGCAAGACGTGATGACGCATGCGCGCGCGATGGCCGACACGCGGCCGGACGTCGTGCCGCACCTGCGCGCGTTCGCGCCTCACGCGGGGCCGGTCCGCGAGACGCTGGCCGCGATCCGCGATCTCTTCCTCGACCAGGTGCTCGGCGCGGTCGACGAGAGCCAGTCGGCGGCGGCGGAGATCCTCGGGATCACGCGCCAGGCGGTCGCCCAGTCGGAGCGCGCCAAGACGGGGTCGATCTCCCGCGCGCTCGACGTCGACGACGAAGCCGACGTCGGCTGAAGCTGCGCTACCCTCGGTGGATGCGCTTCGCCTGCCTGCTGACGGTCCTGGTCTTCTCCGCGTGTGATGGCGCGCCCGCGCCGAGCGACGCGAGCCTACCCGAAGACGCGGGGCAGGACGCGGGCCCGCGCATGCGCACGCGTGAGGTGCTGCCCGACCCGGGGCCGCTGCGCGCGGGCGTCGCGGAGGCGCGGCTCCCGGCGCCGCTCGGCATCGGCACGATGGGGTACGGCGCCATCGACGTGGAGCCCTCGGTCACGCCCTTCGCGGAGCGCTTCCCCGGGACGACTCGCATGCACGGTGAGTTGACGTTTCGGGCCGTCGCGATCTCGCGCGGCGACGCGCACGAGGTCGTGTTCGTGCGCATGGACACCGTCGGCGTGTTCCAGCAGCTGCGGGAGGCGGTGCTCGACACGCTCGAGGCGCGCCTCGGTCGGCGCCTCGACGACGCGCTCATCCTCGCCGGCAACCACACCCACTCCGGGCCCGGCCGCATGTTGATGACCTCGGGCGCGCTCGTCGCGCTCGGCGACACGTTCTTCCCCGAGTTCTACGATGGCGTGGTCGAGGCGCTGGCCGACGTGATCGAGGCGGCGCTCGATGATCTACAGCCCGCGGAGCTGGCCACGGCGGTGGTCGGGACGAGCGACGCGCATCGGGATCGCCGCTGCGCCAACGACATGCTGCCGCTGCTGCAGGAGAGCCCGGACCTCCCCTTCATCGCCGTCCGCCGTGAGGGGCGCGTCGACGCGATCGTCGCGAGCTACGCCTACCACGGCACGGTGCTCGGGCTCGACGACCACACGCTGTCCGGCGACATGGGCAGCGTGGTGGAGCACCGGGTCGAGGACCGGCTCGACTTCCCGACCCGGGTGCTCTTCTTCAACAGCTTCGGCGCCGACATGTCGCCCTCGAGCCCCGCCGCCGCGCCCGACGAGGTCGGCGCCGATCAGCCCGGCGGCTACGACCGCATGGACCGCCTCGGCGACGTGATCGCGGACGCGATCCTGCCGAGCCTCGCGGACCTGGAGTTCGGCGCCGAGCCGGACGTGCGGGTGCGGACCTACCGCGTGCCCATCTCGACCGCGGACATCGGCTACGGGGCAGGGGAGTTCGACTACCGACACGGCGGCGCCTTCTGCGGCGTGGGCTCGGAGGGCAACTGCACCGACCTGACGCCCATCGAGGGGCTCGACGGACGCTGCGTGCCCATCTCTCGCGCGGAGCGCCTCCCCAAGCAGACGATGATCAGCGTCGGCGCGGTGGGCGGGCTCGCGCTCGTGACCGGCGCGGGGGAGTGGTCGACCTCGCTCGCGGCCGGCGTGCTCGAGCGCGCGCGGGAGCTGTCGGGCCTCGACGCGATGTTCATCGGCTACGCCAACGACTACGTCGGCTACTCGCTCACGGAGGAGGACTGGTTCATGGGCGGCTACGAGGCGTCCGGCGCGCTCTGGGGACCGCGTCAGGGCGACTACCTCGCCGCCAGGACGCGCGAGGCGCTCGAGACCTTCGACGAGACCTGGAACGAGCCGCCGTGGATCGAGCCCGCGCGCGCCGCGCCGTTCACCGACTACACCTACGAGCCATACGTGCCCGAGGCGGCGCAGGAGCCCGGGCGGCTGCTCGCCGACGTGCCCGCGTCCGTCCCCCAGACCGAGCTGGTGACCTTCACCGTCGCGGGCGGGGACCCGTGGCTCGGCGCGCCGGTGGCCACGCTCGAGCGCGCGGACGGGACGCCGGTGACCCGCGCCAACGCGCGGCCCTTCGACTCGCGCAGCTACGACATCTGGGCCGACCTTCGACCCGAGCCGTCCTACGCCGAGGTGGAACGAGCCGACTCGCGCACCTTCGCCTGGACCTTCAACATGCCCGCGCGTCGCCGGGCCGGCTCGAGCGTCTCCCTCGCGGGCGACTACCGCTTTCGCGTCTCCATCCCGACCGCCGCGGGCGAGTCGATGGAGGTCACGACGGGGACCTTCACCGTCGAGTGATCACATCCACGAGCACGCGGGCAGGGGCGCGTCGAGATCCACCCGGAAGCCCTCGGCGCACCGCCCGTCGCGACACGCTCCCTCGGCGCACTCGTCCAGGATCAGGGTGGCGTCCTCCGAGCAGGCGTCGCCCGGGCGCGCGGTCCGCACCACGGCTTCGTCCGGGACGGGAGTGGGCAGTGCACCACACTCCCGGTAGCGCGCGGCGTCCAGCGTGAGCACGTGCCGCTCGAGGGCCGCCTCGTCGAGCGAGAGCCGCGGGAGCTCGCGCTCCATGCGACGGAGCTCGGCGTAGATCCACCGGCATCGATGAAGCAGATCTTCCAGACAGCTGTCGAGCGTGCGGTAGTCGCCGTGCGCCGCGCTGGCGAGGGGCTCCTCGCAGCAGCCCACCAGCGCCGGGCACGCGCGCTCGGACCACGTCGCGCACACGCGCGCTTCGACCGGCGTGGTCCCACCGTCCGAGCCCGTGGACGCGTCCCGGAGCCCCTCGTGGGTCTCCGCGCAGCCCATGGCGAGGATGGCGACGGTGAGGACGAGGCGACGCACGCCCCACGATAGCGCGGACGCCCGACGGGGGACTACCGCCCGGGTGCGGCGGCCGTAGATGCGGAGCATGGGCGAGCTTGCGCCCGGAGGAGGTGCGTCATGGAGACGCGATACACCCCGAAAGAACGCGGCTTCGAGATCGATCCGGACACCGCGCATTGGCCCACTCGACGACGGGTCGGGTTCGGAATCCTCGCCCTGATGCCCACGACGCTCCTGATCGGCGCGCTCGGGCTGGGGGTGGCGAACTTCCTGGCGCCGCGGGCCGAGATCATCACGGACCTCGCGGCGGTGCTCGCCTACGTGCACGTGGTCTCGCAGGGCATCGTGGTGCTCATCTTCGGGCACCTGTTGTTCGACCACGAGGACTTCGACCTCACCGACAAGGTCTGGTGGGGCGCCGCGTTCCTCCTCGCGGCCCCGGTGTCGATCCCCATCTTCTGGGTGCTTCACATCCTGGCCGAGGGGCAGACGAAGTCGGAGATGAAGGTGCACGTCTACGACACGAGCTACGTCGGCGACGACGGCGCGCCCGAGGTGGAGGACCGCGAGGACGGCACGCGCATCCACCACAGCCGCAGCGAGCCGCCACACCCCGACGGCCCGCTCGGTCAGCTGTTGAAGGCCTGAGCGATCACGCGAAGGCGCGCGTCGGGTGCCCGCCCGCGAGGGCGCGCTCGGCCGCGCCGCGCACGGCAGGGGAGTCGTCCTCGGTCGAGGCGACGAGCGAGGCGTCGAAGACGTGCGCGCCGATCTTGCCCATCGCGTCGACGGCGAGGAAGCGGATGTGCGGGTCTTCGGAGAGCCGGTCCTGCTCGAGGCGGCGCGCGATGGCCCGCTGCAGCTCGTCGTTGGTGGTGCTCTTGTAGCGCGTGACGAGCCTCGCGTAGACGGCGCGGTTCGCGGCCACGCGCCGGTCGTTGGCGAAGTCGGGCTCGGGCGTGTGCGGCGCGGGCTCGGCCGGCGCCTCCTCTGCGGTCGGCGTGGGGTCGGCGGCGCGCGCCTTCGGGGCGACGTCGGACACGCGGCGCACGCGCTCCGGCTTGGGGCGGCTCGCCGTCTCGAGGTCTTCGAGCTGGCCGAGGTCGAGCTCGGGCACCCGGCGCACCTTCTGCCTCAGGCTCAGCGCCTCGGTCGCCGTCTCGGTGACCAGGTCCTCGACGCGGCGCGGGATCGCGGCGGCCGAGGCGAGGACGCGCACGCGGGGGGAGGCGCCGTCGCTCGCGCGGTGCACGGCCACGTCGACGCACGCGCCGTTGGTCTCCGTCCGCCAGTGCTCGCGGAGGTGGTCGAGGAGCCGCACCGGCGTCGACTCGAGGGTGGGCTTGTCGGCCTCGATGACGATCGCGAGGTCGCTGAGATCCGCCGCGTCGACGCCGGAGGCGAGCACGGGGTTGTCGTCGAGCGCGTCGCGGATGGCGTCGCTGACCTCCTCGGGGCCGAGCGCGCGCAGCTCCGCGGCTCCGAAGCTGACGAGGCCCCCCGCGATGAGCACGTCGCGGATCCGCTCGGCCGAGAGCGGGCGCAGGGCGAGGTTGGGATCGTCCTGGGTGAGCAGCGCGTCGAGCGGCTCGAGGATGCGCTCGTTCGCGCGGTCGTGCAGATCGAAGATCGACACGTCGGAGACGCCCTCTGCCACGCGCGCCCCGTCGACGAGGATCAGCCCGTCGGGCTCGGCGCGGGTCAGGGCGCGGACCGCGTGCAGCGCCTGGATCTTGCGCGCCACGGGCTCGCCGTCGGCGGGCAAGGTGGCCAGCACGATCACGGGCACGCGCTTGTCGTCGAGGAGCTCGACCAGCTCGTCCACCGACGAGCCGGTGCGGCCGCCCAGGCACGCGGTCACGAGCAGGAGGTCCGCGTCGCGGCTCTCCATGCGCACGAGGTCGTCGATCCGGCGGGCGTTGTCCCGGAGCAGCCGCCTCGCCTGCTCGGCGCTCTCCACGCCGCCGCGCTCGTGCCCGATGGCGTGGCAGCGCTCCTTCGGCAGGTTGGCTTGTGAATCTGCCGCGTCGCGGCTGGAATGGAAAGCGATCGCGTGGTGTCCGCGGCGGCTCCACTCGGCGGCGAGGCGTCCGCCGCCCTTGCCCCAGCCCACCGCGACGACCTGCAGCACGTGGTCTTTGGATCCCATGCCCCGGACACACAGCAATCGCCGATCCAGCCCCGATCGAGGGGCGCGAAGCGTCGCGGGCAGAGCGTGGCGCGCGCCCGGTTCCCGCCGCCGCACGCGATGCTCCATCCGGAGCGGCGTCACCCCTTCGACCCATGCCCGCGCAGGGGCCGTGCTAGATCCCGGGCGTGACGCACCGTCTGCTGCTCGCCGGACTCGCCCCGTGCCTCGCCTTGTTCCCGGCCGCCGCGGCTGCGCAAGCGGTGGTCGAGGAGGTCGAAGAGGGCGGCATCTTCGTCCCCGAGCTCCTGGAGTCGGAAGAGGAGGCGCCCGAGCTCGAGGAGGCGGAGACGGCCCCGAGGCGGCCGCTGGTCATCACCCTGCCCGAGCCGCGCGAGCTCGACGGTCCCATCGCGCCCGCGCCCATCCAGTTCACCCTCGAGAACGGGCTGCGCGTCATGCTGCAGCCCATCCCCGGGCGCCGCTTCAGCGCGGTGGCGATGACCTACCACGTGGGCTCGGTCGACCAGCCGAGCGGCTGGACGGGTCTCGCGCACCTCACCGAGCACCTCATGTTCGCGGGGACCGACGTGCTGAACGAGGTCGAGGTCTTCATGCGCCTCGAGGCGGCGGGCGCGGTCGAGCGCAACGCGGAGACGAGCCCGGACCGCACCCTCTACTACGAGGTGCTCCCGAGCGCGCAGCTCGAGTGGGCGTTCTGGATCGAGTCGCAGCGCCTCGCGCGCATGCTCGCGGGCCTGACGGAGGCGAGGCTCGACCGGCAGCGTCAGATCGTGCTCCACGAGGGCTTCGAGCGCGGGATCTACGGCTGGCGCGGCATGCTGGCGCAGAGCCTCTTCGTCGGCGTGTTCCCCGAGGGCCACCCCTACGCCCAGCCGGTCATCGAGCGCGAGTCCGACGTGCGGGCGGTGCGGCTGCGGCACGTGCAGAGCTTCTTCCAGCGGCACTACGCGCCCGACAACGCCACGCTGAGCGTGGTCGGCGGCTTCGACCCCGAGGTGATCCGCGCGTCGATCGAGCGGCACTTCGGGCCCATCCGACGCAGCGCCCCCGCCCCCGAGCCGCGCCGACCCGCGCCCGTGCAGCCGCTCGACCACGAGCGCCGGATCGTGATCGAGGTGCAGCACGACCGCGACCAGGTCTACGTCGCGTGGCCGACCCCCGCGCTCTACGCGCCGGGCGACGCGGAGCTGGACGTGCTCTCCACCTTGATGGGGCGGCGCCGGACCTCCCCCGTGCGCGCGGCGCTGGTGGAGAGCGGGCTCGCGCTCGAGGCCGCGGTGCAGCAGCGGAGCTACCGCGACGCGTCCCTCTTCACCGTGCAGGCGGTGCCCGCCCCGGGTCACACCCCGGACGAGCTGGTCCGCGCGATCGACAGCGCGCTGGCCCAGGTACACGAGGCGCCCTTCGACGAGGAGGCGGTGCGCGAAGCGCGGGACTACTGGGCGCGCCGAGAGCGCCTGCGGGTGGAGGACCTCGCGAGCCGCGCCATCCACCTCGGCACCGCGACCGCGGACCACGTGCCGACGCTCGAGAACGAGCGGCAGCGTTACCTCGCGGTCGACGCGGACGCGGTGCGGCGCACGGTCGAGCGCTGGCTCCCGCGCGATCGGCGCCTGGTGCTGGTGGCGAACGCGAACCCGGCCGGGGCGCCGGACGGGCGCGTGCGCAGCGACCGGAGGATCGCGCGATGAAGGCTCTCGCGATGAAGAGCGCCGCGCTGATCGCCCTCGGGCTGGCGCTTTCCGCCTGCACGCTGCGCGCGTCGCTGCCGCCGCCGCGCCATCCGCTCGCCGCCACGCCGCTCGAGGCGCTTCCGGACCCCCCGAGAGAGCCGCTCGAGGACCGGCCCTTCCGCATGCGGCTCGTGCGGCGCGAGCTCGGCAACGGCTTCCAGACGTTCATCTCGCGCGGCGAGCAGACGGGCGTGGTGAGCGTGGTCTTCGTGACCCGCGCGACGCCGCTCTGGGACCGGCGCGCGCCCCAGGACGTCACGAGCTCGATGGCCGGCCTGATGCTGCGGGCCACGGTGGGCGAAGACGGAGAGGTCGTCGAAGACCTCCTGCAGTCGGAGGGCTTCAGCCCCGACGTGTCGGTCCTGCCCGGAGGGGTGCGCGTCTTCGATCGGGTCCTGATGGAGGACCTCGGCCGCTACCTCGTGGCGCTCGAGCGCACGCTCCGACACCCGGCCTACCGGGAGGAGGATCTTCGCCGCGCCCTCGACGCGCGGATCGAGCTGCTCGAGGGACACCTCGGCGGCGTCGACGGCTTCATCGACGACCGCATGCCCCAGCTGCTCTACGCCCCCGACGACCCGCGCGGCGCGGCGATGCAGGCCCGCCTCGAGGTGATGCGCGGCCTGACGACCGAGGCGCTGCGCGCGCGGCACGCCGAGATGCTCAGCCCCGCGCACGGCGCGCTGATCATCGCGGGCGACGTCGAGCCGCTCGGCATCCTCCCCGTCGTGGGGCAGCTCTTCAGCGCCTGGCCCGCGAGCGAGCTGCAGCCCGAGCTCCACGGCCCGCGCTACCCGGACGCGGCGCCCTCGCGGGGGATCGCGGTGGTGGAGCCTCTGTTGCGATCGTACATCAAGGTCATCGAGCAGGCGCCGCCCCTGACCGATCCCGATCACGCCGCCTTCCTCGTGCTGGAGCAGATGCTGGGCGCGATGTTCGCGTCGCGGCTGAACCTCGCCTTCCGCGAGGACGCGCGGGTCAGCTACGGCTTCCACGCCGAGTACGCGGCGAGCGGGACCGAGGGGGAGCTCGCGCTGGCCACCTCGGTGGATCCGGGCGCGTCTCGCCAGGTGGTCGAGGAGGTCCTGCGGGAGCTCCGCCGCGTGCGCGGCGATGAAGAGGGCATCCAGGAGCTCGAGCTGAGCCTCGCCCGCACGCGCGCCCGCGAGACCCTCATGGCGTCCCTCGACACCTCGCAGGGCCTGGCGCTGTCGATCGCCCAGCGGGTGATGGCCGGGCTCGACCCGGGCTCGATCGGCACGACGCTGCGCGCCATCGATCGGCTGAGCGCGGACGACGTCGAGGCGGCGGCCCGCCGCTGGATCCGCCCGGACCGCGCGCCGCTCGTGGTGGTCGGCCGAGGCGACGTCGTCGCCGACGTGATGGCCTCCGACCAGGTGCAGCTGCAGGCCTTCCAGCCTCCTCCGCGCCGTCGTCGCTAGGGTGAGATACATCGAGAGGCCCCCCCCTCGCACTCCTCTCGGCCACACGCGAGCCTGGCAGGGTCCCGGCGTGGAAGACGCCTTCCACCGCTCTGTTGACGAGCGCGACGCGCTGGAGACGGGCTTCGAGGCGTATGTCACGCGCTTCGCGGGTTGAAGCTCTCGGCGCGGACGGCGCAACCGCTCCTCTTCGAGCACGACGTGCCCGTCGCCACGCGCGGCTGCGGCAGGGCATCGGCGCGCCCGATCGCCGGCAGTCGCTCGCGGGGCTGAGGCGGGCCACGGCCGAGATGAAGGGACCGCTCGCTCCCCGCTCCACGGCGCCCCGCGCTCGTGTTGCCAGGAGCCGTGCGATGGTTGAGCGGGGAGGTCGCGAAGGCGCCCGCGCTGGCCGAGGTCGACGCCCTCACGGAGGCGGAGAGAGGGCGTCTGGGTACGTTTCCACGTCGAGCGGCTCCGCCCGCACATGCCGGGGGACGAGGGACACCGCGCGTCGGCCGAGCGGCGGACGCGGCTCGCGCTAGCCGTCGCGCGCGACGTCGGGGCGCTCTCCTGGAGCGGCTCGTCTGCGAGGAGCTGGGAGCTCCCGTCGCTCGAGTCGGTGCCAGGCGCACGCGACCGACCTCCCCGCGTCTCGCGGGTCGGCCGAGGTGCTACACCATGATGCATGGTCCCCCTCGACGAGACGCCGTCCCGACCGGCTGGGTGGTGGGTCGCCTCGCTCGCGGCCGTGACGCTGCTCATCGCCGTGGATGTGGTCGAAGACTGGAGCGAAGGATCCGACCCGCTGCACCTCGCGCTCGAGCTGGCCGCCATGGTCACCCTGGTCGCGGTCGGGTTCGCCATGCTGCGGCGCCGGGAGCGACGGATCGGCAGCCTGACGCGCGATCTCAGCCGCAGCCGCGAGGAGGCCGAGCGATGGCGCGGCGAGGCCGAGCAGGCGCTGCGCGGGCTCGGCGAGGCGATCGATCTCCAGTTCGATCGCTGGGAGCTGACGCCCGCCGAGCGCGAGGTCGGTTTGCTCTTGCTGAAGGGGCTGAGCCTCAAGGAGGTGGCCAGAGCGCGGTCCACGAGCGAGCGCACCGCGCGCGTTCAAGCGGGCGCGGTCTATCGCAAGGGCGGGCTGTCCGGTCGCTCCGAGCTGTCGGCCTTCTTCCTCGAGGACCTGCTGCTGCCCTCCCGCGAGCGCTGAGCGGGACGCGATTTGCTCTGCAGCAGGCGGATGAGCGTCAGCAACCCGACGATGGCCCCTGTGCCCGCGAAGAGCCCCACGATCCAGGGGGAGACAGCGTCGGTGCCGGCGAGCAGGGCGTGGGCGACGACGAGCGCGTAGACGGTGAAGGACGAGAAGTGCAAGGCGCGCCAGGTTCGGGCGCCGAGCTCGCCTCGGTAGCGAAAGCTCGACGCGACGAGGGCGCCCGCGTAGAGTGCGAGCTGCCCGAGCCCCACCCAGCCTGGCGCGTGCTCGGTCATGGCGAAGGGGACGAGCAGTCGCCCGAGGTGTCCTCCCACGTGGGAGTCTCCCAGGAGCACCAAGGCGTGGAAGCCCGCGAAGGCGAGCCCGAGCCAGGCGCCCTGACGGTGCAGGACGTGCAACCCGGGGCCTCGCCAGAGCCGACGACCGACGCCGGTGCTCGACAGGAGCCCGGCGGTGACGCTGAGCCAGAGGAGGACGTAGGCGGTGAGGCCGCTCGCGCGCGATAGGTACCAGTACGCCGGGGCGTCCGTCCCGCGCAACGACGCGGCCATCGCGGGCGCCCAGCGAGGCGCGAGGGTGGCGCCCAGCGAGGCGCCGAGGGTGGCGCCCACCGCGAGCAGGGCGACCCGCCAGCGCGGGGGAGAGGGCCGGACGGGGCTCTGGGGGGCGGTGCTCATCGCGTTATCTCCTCGAGGCCCGGGTGACGACGTCGGGGCGGGGCCTTCGCCGCGCGGACGTCGAGCTCGCGCGGCGCGGCGGCAGCGGGGAGTCGTCGATGGGGACCAGCTCCGGGAGCGACGGGAGGTCACGCCGCGGCCCTGAGGCCTCGGAGGGGCCGAACGAAGGGGCGAGCTCGACCCCTGAGCTCGGCTCGGCGACCGCGGACGTGTCGCGGGTCGCGAGCCAACCCCACCCGATGAGGGTGAGGGCCAGCCCGATGGCGGCGAGGCCCAGCCAGCCTTCCCGCTCAGTCGTCGTCGCGCGCTTCGTGCTCATCGTCTTCGTGCTCGTCGTACTCGTGCGCGTGGTCTTGGTGTTCGTATTCATCGTGCTCGCGGCGCTCGTGCTCGTTCCAGGCGAGCCGGTCGGAGGGCTCCCAGCCCTCCTCCCGCTCTCCTCCGTGGGACCGGTCGTCCCGACGCGGCGCTGGCGGGAGCGCCTCGAGCCGACGACGCGCCTCGTCGAGGGCACGCTGCTGCCGGCGGAGGCGGCGGTTGGCCTCCTCGATCAGCTGGCGGTAGCGCCGCTCTCGGGCTTCGAAGGACGTGACCTCCGTGGGCGCGTCCTCCTGGCCGGGGGGGGCGACAGGCTCCGTGCGCGCCGAGTCGGTGGCGGCGGAGCCCACGAACGTGTCACCGGGTGGCGCCTCCGACGCGGCCGGCGCCGTGAGGTGAGTGATGACCCCGCCGAGCAGCACGAGGCCGAAGCCGGCGGCGAGGGCGATGAGGAGACGGGAACGTTCGGACATGTTTGTTTCTCCTGGAGTGGAAGAGGCTGTGAGGACGCCACGCTCAGTCGTCGTCCACGTCGACCCCGGTGGGGACGGCGGGCGCCGGTCGCGTCGCGCCGCCAGGCGCGCCCGACACATGGGCCGCGGCCGCGCCGTGGACGTAGACGAGCTCGCCGCCGCTGTGCCCCACGCCGAGCGCGAGGCCGGCGACCGCGACGGATCCGGCGACCGCGGCGCCCATCGCGGCGCTTCGCCAGATGCGGCGCGGCAGCGCGAGACCCAACAAGAACAGCAGGGTCGAGCCGGCGGCGGCGTAGACGAAGGTCTCGGCCGCCTCCTCGTGAGCCTCGATGACGCTCTCGGCCACGACTCGCTCGACGACCTCCTCGTCTCGCTCACCGGTCTGCATGGCCACGAAGCCGCTGCCGACGAGCAAGACCTGCAACCCGAGGACGGCGCCCCAAGCCCATCGGGGCAGCTTGCCCTGGTGGACGGCGACGGCGACTCCGAGCGCGATCAGCGGCACGAGCAGACCGAGCGCGAGGGGCAGGTGGACGATGGCGGGGTGAAGGGGGATCGAGCTCATGGGGGGACCTCCTCGTTCGAGATACGAGCAACGTGCCCCTCCTGGAGCCCGTCACCATAGGGCCGACAGCGTATGCGCTCTTCATCAAAGGTTTCGGTGGGTTGGCGTGGGTCTACGCCATCCGACGTACGCGCGCGGTGGGCGTGTGCCGTGTCTCGTTGGGGCGGGTGTCGATGCGCCGAGCGAGGACTCGGGCGCGGTCTCACCGAGTGCGACGCAGGCTCGAGCGTTTCGCGACGGCGAGGCCGCGAATCGGAGCCCGAAGCCCAGCGGACGAAGCGGCTGCGACTCCCGTCGTCGCGAAGACGCCGAGGGCGGAGGCGAGTTCAGTCCGAAGGAGAAGGCCCGGTTCGTTCTGGTTGGCTGGGCGCTCCCCGGTCGAGGTCGTCTCCTGGCTCGAAATCACGGACCGTCGCGGCGAGGCATCGAGGCCCGATATCCAACGGGCTCTCGCCCACCTCGAGCAGGTCGCGCTGGTCGCGCGATCTGATCCGCGGGCAAGGGCAAAGGCAAGGGCAGGGGCAAGGGCACGCGGCGAGAACGCCCTGCGGGTGTTCTTCAGCAGCCTGCTATGCCTTCCGCCCCGCCGCGAGATACATCGAGAGGCCGCCGGTGAAGCGGAACCGGTGCGCGCGGACGGCCTCGATCATGCGCCGCCGAGCGCGCTGCTCCATCGCCCAGATGCCGTCGAAGGCGTCCGCTTCGCCTCCGCCCGCGAGGTACAGCGCGCGCGCGGTCGGCTCGTCGCCCCAGCTGGAGATCGCCTCGTCCGCGTGTGCCTCGAGCTGCTCGACGGTCATGCGCTCGGCCGGCTCGTCGTAGGGGGGCAGCAGGCTCGCGCAGCGGTCGTTCTTGTAGACGCGGCGGTCCACCAAACCGAGCGCCTGGAGCAGGTGCGGCAGCCGGTCGCCGACGGCGGAGTCGCCTTGCCCGAGCGCCTTCTTCCCCTCGAGGCAGCGGCGATCGAAGTCGATCAGCGCGAGCGTCTCCTCGAAGGTCCCCTGGGGCTCATGGCGTCGGTACGCGAGCGCGTTGAAGAGGTTGTCGGGCTCGGCCAGGACGATCAGCCCGCCCGGCCTGGTCACCCGGATCATCTCGCGCAGCGCGCGCTCCGCGTCGGCGACGTGGATGAGCACGGTCTGGCAGGTCACGAGATCGAAGGTGTCGTCGTCGAACGGCAGCGCCTCGGCGGCCCCCTCGACGTAGTCGAACGCGTGCTCGAAGCGCTCGGCGCGCGCGCGGGCCGCGTCGAGGAAGCCCGGCTCGTGGTCGACCCCGGTCACGCGCGCCCCCTTCGGCAACAGCGTCGAGAGACGTTGCCCCCAGTGGCCTCCGCCGCAGCCCACGTCGAGCGCCCGCTCCACCTCGTCGAGGCGCAGCCGCCGCGCCATCAGCTCCAGCGTGTCCTGGTGCCACCAGGTGTCGCGCCAGTCGGACTCGAACCCCGCTAGCGAGGCGTAGCGTTCGGCGTCGAACCCCAAGTTCTTTTTCATCGTCCCTCCCATGAGGGCGATAGGGGCGCTGGCGGCGCGCGTCGAGTGGCATTCGCGCGCCGGGCGTAAGAAACACGCATGCGATGTCAGACATGGACCCGCCATCGTGATCGCATGAACCTCATCGAGCTCCGCCCCGCGTGCGTCCTCGTCCTCTGCGTCGCTGGATGCGTCGTGAGCTGATGGAGTCTCGCGAGATGTGCGGCTGGCGATGGCTCCTCTCGCTGCTCCTCCTCGGGGCCTGCCCTCCACGCGATCGAGCGGCTGCACGACGGATTCCGGAACGACGACCATTTCCGGAAGATGTTCCTCCCCTGAAGGACCTCGTCGACGAGGGTGCGTGCGTCATGAGCGAGGAGGGCCGCAAGGCCTCCTACCTCGTAGAGGACAGCGTCTTCCGCGAGTCCACCCAGACCCGCGTCGCCGCCCGCGACTCCGGGCGGAGCTGACGGCCGCCGCCCCAGCCCGCGCACTCTACTCGCTCACAAGAGAGTCTGGCATGCTCGCGGCATGGAAGGCGCCTTCCCGCCTACGCGACTGGAGACGACCCGGACGGTTCTGAGGGTCCAGCAGGTAGAGAGTTGATCCACTTACCTCCCGTCGCCTGCCGTCCCCCGCGATTCCTGGGCTGCGTTGCTTCCTCGGTCACGTGCTGAGAGCACGCTCCCGTCGCGCCTTGCCCAGAAAACGCGGGAAACGGCATGCTCGGTCCGGTAAGCGGTTCAACTCTCTAGCAGCGCGCGGCGAAGATGCGCGTGATGGATCGGCGAGCGCGACGTCGCGTCCAGCGCGGCGGGCCGACGACGAAATGCTTCAGCATTTCGGAGGAGCGACTGGCGCGCTGGGCGCGGCGTCCCGCCGGCGAGGCGC